>CAYWBT010000078.1:0-12549 GCA_964456585.1 uncultured bacterium | reverse complement strand
AGCCGCCTGGTACCAGCGGAACAGTCAGGAAAGCACCCATCCGGTGGCACAGAAAACGCCGAATGCGTGGGGATTGTACGACATGCACGGCAACGTGTGGGAGTGGTGCAACGACTGGTACGACAAGGGAGGCTATGGTACCATGAAAGAGGAAAATCCCCATGGCCCGTCCTCAGGCAAGGAAAAGGTCATTCGCGGCGGCGGCTGGCTCGACAATTCACGGGACTGCCGGTCAGCGAAGCGGAAGGGCTTCGATCCGGCCAAGAATTACTCCGACATCGGATTCCGGGTGGTGCGGCAGTAGAAACGGCGGCATAGTATCCTATTCTGTCAGACTGTACCAATACGCACACGCACTCAAAGCATCACGGTGATCATTGTCAACGGTTGATCGGTTTATACCATTCGGCAGAAATAATGCACGACACCGCGGGGATGTACGCATCCCCTTTTTTTATCCTGTTTGAGCGTCTTGTTTCCATCGAGGAACTTCAGGAATCAAAAATTTTCCAAAACATCTTGAAACAACCGGCACGTATTGACCATATTATAGGTATAAGGTA
Organism: uncultured bacterium; assembly: GCA_964456585.1. Taxonomy (GTDB): domain Bacteria; phylum Latescibacterota; class Latescibacteria; order Latescibacterales; family Latescibacteraceae; genus Latescibacter. The sequence goes on along the minus strand of CAYWBT010000078.1, from coordinate 11,986 downwards.
ATGGAATCACAATTTGGTGGTATGGAGTAAGAATGAATAAAGCAGGCATGAGAAAATATTATGCTTTTCTGCTGTTCTGCAGCATCGTCGCGGGAACAAGCGGCTGTTCCTATCTGACCGGCACTGCGGTGATGAGGGACTACCCGATGGTACCGGAGGAGGGGGCGATTCCGGGTGTCCCTCCCGCGTCGGAATTTGCCGATTACTGGATACGTCAATATCCCGATCCCGACGAGGTGTTGATGACACCGGAAGAGATAGTGATGTTCAACGACGAAAATCCGGCAAAGGGAAACGACCTCATCGATATACCCGGCATGACCGATGAGTGCGAGGGGGCGAATATCCGCGACTACGTGGCGAAGAGCGCACGGTACCTCGCCTCTGCATACTTCCTCGTCACCGGCAGGATTCCCCTTGAACAGGCGGAACGGCAACGGATCATCGCGCTCATGGATACGCTCGGTGTTCAGGAGGTGATACCGGTCAGGTTCGGGATGACCATCCAGCCCACGATGACAAAACTCTGGCCGACCACAATACCGCTCCTCGAGAAGGAGGGTGATAACGAGTTTGACATGGGCGTCGTATCGTCGGTGGACATCGCGACGCCGGTTGCCGTGCTCCATACATCGAGGGACGGACGCTGGGCGCTCGTTCAGACACCGCGCTTTCTCTGCTGGATGCCCGCGGGAGCGTTTGCCCTCGGTGACCGTGAAATCATCAGGACGTTTACCGACTGTTCCCCACCCCTCGTCGCGGTCGGCCACCGGGTGAGCGTTTTCGCAAATCCCGCGGAACGGATCGCCGCATCTTCGATTCAGATGGGGAGTTACCTCCCGCTCAGAACAGCGGGGAACGATTTCTACGAAGTGCTCGTTCCCGGCAGGGGAAAAAAAGGGGAACTGGTTGTTCAGACAGGTTATGTGCGGCACAGCTCGGATGTCTCGATCGGATTTCTTCCCTATACGATTCGAAACGTCTTCCGGCAATGTTATCTCCTGTACGGCCGCAGGTACGGTTGGGGAGGCATGTTCGAGGAGCGTGATTGCTCGCGGTACATTATGGATGTGTTCCGGTGTTTCAACATTCAGCTCCCCCGCAACAGCAGCCGTCAGGCCGAGGCATCGAAGGCGGTGATATCGCTCGATGGCATGGATAAAGACATGCGCCTCGAACTCCTGGGAAAGACTCCGGGCGGCATATCGCTTCTGCGCATGCCCGGTCACATCATGATTTACCTCGGATCTATCGATGGTACACCGTATGCGATTCACAATTTCTGGGCGTGGAGAACACCATCGGACAGCGGTGAAGACATCGTGCACCGCACCGCGCGCGTGGCGGTCTCAGGTCTCGACCTCGGCGAGGGCAGTGAGCGAGGTTCGTTCATCGAACGCCTGACCCACGTGACGATTCTCGGAAATTACACGATTGAAACCAGGTAAAGGAGGAAGCGGAACGTGAAATCTATGCACTTTGGTATGCGCGGCATTGCCATATTGTTCTTCGTTTTGACTTCGGCTGTACGGCTTCCTGCCGCCGAGTATCCCCAACCGGTCGTGAACTATCAGGTAAGCTTCGAGAATGTCGAGTTTCTCGGCGATGATTTCATCAAGCAGTCAGGCCTGAAAACGATCAAGGACCGACAGCTTGAATTCCCGGAGGGCAGGTTCGGCCGCGGTATCAGGCTGAATTACATTCCCCAGGTGCCCGATGACGACAACATGAGCGGCATCGACCTCGACCTCATTACCGCGGTCATGTTCAACACGAGGAATTTCAGCGAAATGGGCTTCAACGAACCGTTCCTCTGGGGTGCAGGCAGACTCAATCCCCGCCTCGGCGCCGTTGCATTCTGGGCGAAGGGGAAGCAGCCGTTTCCCGGGCCGCTCTTCGAGCAATCTTCCATCGCATTCGGTCGGAAGGAGCGCGATCTCATTGGTATATGTCTCGACGATGATAATTGTCTCACCGCATACGTACGTGACGCGCGCTATGTGCGTCATGAGCTTCTTACCGAAGAGACATGGAATCCGAATACCTGGAATCACCTCGTCTTCAACTGGGACTGGGCGAAGGGGCTGGAACTCTGGCTGAACGGGAAGAAAATCGCTTCCTCCTGGGGTGCGGACAGCTGGTTCGAAACCATGTATCCCGGGCTGTTTCATCTGCCGTCGTCCGGCATCATCTACGACGAACTGTACCTCATGGACCGTCCGCTCAGGGGCGGTGAAATCGAACGCCTTATGGAAAGGAACGTCCCGCCGGGTTTGGAAACGCCGTCGTTTATGCGCACACGGGAGGACTTCGAGCGCATCACGACATGCAGCGGGGCCGATCGCGCTTCAGATTTTCCGGCGGTCACTCCGGAGTCCGCGCTCAGGATAACCGAGGTATGGCCGGTCGACGCTCATGATGAACACATTCCGGGATGGTATGTCAGCGATGGACGGAACGAGATGGCGTGGCCCCACGATTATGCATTTTTTACCATCATTCCCGGTGACGCCGACTACCATGCGGAGAAGGTCGATCTCGTTTCCCCTCCCGGCGCACAGGTGAACTACGTGGTGCTCACCGGTAACCTGGCGAACGTACGGGTACAGGCGGGAACCGGTGACATGAAGGACACCCGCGATTTATTCTCCGCACCTGCCGGCGACCGCTTCCTGTATGGGACTACCATCAAAACCACTTTTGGTTCGACGTTCAGAATTCCGTTCACCGAGGGATACGGCACACCCCCAGGCTTCGAAGGCGACATTAACCTCCCCCTTTCCGGGGCGAAACGGATCCAGGAGGTTGGGCTCTACCATGTGGCAACCGCGGAATCTGTTCCGGAAGGCAGGCACCTCGTCGTTTCCCCGATCACCGGCTCACTTGGCGGGAGGTCAGCCTTCGCCCTCAAGGCGCTATCATCACGAGACGAGCGGCGGGTCGCACTGGCAACCGCCAATCCGGTGCGGAGCGCCCGGCAGAAGGTGAATATCGGGGCATTCCGCCGGCTGAATATTTTCAGCGAACCCTTCGATCAGCCGACCGGTATCGATGCGATTACCCTCACCATCCCGATGCGGGTAACGGAGGATGAAGCAGCGCTCTACGTTCGCGTTCACGATCCCGCTGTTCCCTCGCGGCTCTGGAATCACTTCGCGTTGAACATGAAGGGATATGACAGCGAGTTCAGCCAGCTCAAACTGGTCATCGACTTCAACGACCTCGTGGTTACCGGCGGCGACCGTCTCTGGATCGATATAGGATGCGCGGAAAAATGCGAGGTGCTCGTGGGCGATGAGAAAAATCCGGCCTCACTGACCGTCACAACCGTGGAACCATACATCGCGGTCGATTCCTATGCCGAAAAGGAAATCATACCCGCCAGGGTACAGTATGCAAAAATGTACGAATACCTTCCCTGGAAATTCTCCGGCAGGTCGGTGACGCTCGAACGGCCGTACATGTTCGGCGGACCCTTCGATGTATTCTACCCCGCCCTTGCGATAAAACGGGTCAAGCCGGATCATTTCGAAGCGACATTCATGGAAACCATGTGCGGGCCGTCCTACACCAATAGCGGAAGGCCGGTCGATCCCGCACAGGTGCCGCTCAAAACAATCGTCGACCCCCATGGCGCTCCCGCGTGGGCTGTGTACATGCGAGACTACAACGCTTCACGTCATGCCATTGCGGCGTGGTGGTCGGAACGGCAGAATCCGGACGGCCAGGTCGGTGGCGGGTGGAACGACGACACCCTCTTCATGAGCGCTCACATGGGCGACCTTCCGCTGGACGGGTGCGAATACGCCAACGCGATCATCGACACCATCCATACGAAAATGGAAAAGACCCGGCTCTTCAAGGACGGTTTCTGCAACATCTATCCCATAGATCGCATGCATACGGGTGACTTCATCAGCGAACGGTACAATACGGTTGTCAACAACCTCGGCCAGGCATACGCCGCCGAACGTGAAATGGCATCAGCCTGGCATGCAGGGCATCCCGAACGAACGCCGCTCAATTACGGCGAGGGGAAGGCGTTTCAATCATCGGCAAACGTGTTTCGCTGGTATTGGGGTCTCGATATACCCGGTGATGCCTATGTATCCAAACCACTCGAAACGGTGACGAGTGAACTCCGGCGCTATGCGTCATGTCTGGATGACATCGCCTTCTACCGCTACACGGCTTCGAACGTCCACCGTGACGATTTTTCACCCTACGGATCGAGCAGGATGTTTGAATTTCTCCTCGGCGGCCAGCGCGGTATTCGCTGGGATGCACACGTGAAGCTGGCGGTCATGTGGCCGTCCGGCGGAGGCCCGGATGTTGCGCGGATCGTGCTCAGGGCTGATAATCGCTCGCTTGCGGCGGCATGCTATTCCTTCGACGATGTAAAACGCGATCTCGCCATGCGACTCTGCAGACTTGATGACGGCCGTTATCGCATCGGTTTATATGCCGACGAGAATGGCCTGGGAAACGCTGGTGAGGCCTTGTGGGAAACCGAGCGGGATGTGCGCCGTTTCGATGTTGTCATGCTTCCGGTACCGCCGAGAACGCCGCTGGTAATCAAGATCGAGCAGATACAGAAGTACACCCGGCCGGGAGCGCTGCCCGACCTCGTGGTCGATCCCTGGGATGTAAAATCTTCCGGCGCCGATGTCACGGTTACCGTACACAATATCGGCAACGCCCCGGCGACGCGGGTGCTTGTGCGCCTGGTCGACGGCGAGGAGACGGTGGGAGAACGTGAAGTTTCCGGACTCGATCCGCCGGTTGATTTCGTCCCGAAGAAGACTGTTGTCACGTTCAAGGATGTACCCGTTCCGTCAACGCTGCGAGTGATCGTCGATCCCGAGAATGCAATCGATGAAATCCTTGAAGAAAACAACACCGCAATTATCAGGAAACCGTAAAGGCAATGCAGAACTTCTACACACCGCCAGAACATTTCACCGATACAACTGTCGGTCTCTACGGTGAAGAACATCACCACGCGACGCATTCCTGCAGGGTAAGGATCGGCGAGGTTATCGGTGTAACCGACGGCTGCGGCAAGCGCGTATTCGCCAGGGTAGAATCGATTGATAAAACCCACCTGACCGCAGTAATCGAGCATGATGTCAGCGGCAGCGGCGAGCCGGCACTCGCAATCACCCTCGCCCTCGCAGTCATCAAACCTGCGCGTTTCGAGACTGCGGTCGAAAAATGCACCGAGCTCGGCGTACGACGTATTATTCCCCTCGCCGCAAACCGCTGCCGGCCCTACGGAGCTAACCGTCTGAACAGTAAGCGGCTGGAAAAAATAGCCCGTGAAGCCGCCCGGCAGTCCGGCAGGTCATGGGTACCCGAAATCGCTCAATCCCTGACCCTCACCGAGCTCCTCGATGATCGGGAATGCCGTTTCTTTGCGGCGTCCCAGACAGCCGAACGGTGTTTTGAGGATGGTTTCAAAGACACGGCTGACAGCCGGCCTGTGACGCTCCTTGTCGGGCCGGAGGGGGATTTCAGTGAAGACGAATATAAGGAAATGACTCAATGCGGTGTCCGGATGTTTTCGCTCGGCGGGCTGACACTCCGCACCGAGACGGCCGGCATCGTTTCGGTGGCGCTGGCGGCAAGGATATCGCCGGAAACATCCGGCATACAACGAAAGGCCTGAAAAACATGTCCTTCGGTTTCCACTCGATGTATACGACGTTTGCTGCTATGATTATAGGAACCGCCGTCCTCTATGGAGGCGTCATACTGCTGATGTATATGTTCCAGGCACGCATGGTCTACTTCCCGGAGAGCAAAATGGTGGCGAACCCCGGCGAAATCGGATTGCCGTTCGAGGAGGTGTATTTCGAGTCAAGTGACGGCGTTCACCTTTTCGGGTGGTTCGTCCCGGCAGAAGACGTGAGGGGCGTGGTGCTCTTCTGCCATGGTAATGCGGGTAATATTTCACACCGCCTCGATATGCTGAGAATTTTACACCACATCGGTATGAGCACCTTTCTGTTCGACTACCGGGGTTACGGGAAGAGCGGGGGCAAACCGAGCGAGCAGGGAACCTACGACGATACCGCCGGAGCGCTCCGGTGGGTAACCGAACGGTGCGGGTTAGCACCCCATGACATCGTCATGTTCGGGCGATCGCTCGGAGGCGCCATCGCCGCCCATACGGCGTATAATTCCCCTCCGCGGGCGCTTATCATCGATTCTTCATTTACTTCTGTTGCCGATCTGGCCCGGGATCTCCATCCCTGGGCGCCCGTGAAGCATCTCATACGATTCAAGTATTCAACAGAGAAGAATCTCGAGAATATTACCTGCCCGGTGCTTATTATCCATAGCCCGGATGACGATCTGGTACCGTTCAGTCACGGGAAACGACTCTTTGATCGTGCCCGTGAACCAAAAGAATTCCTCGAGATAACGGGGGAACACAATAACGGTTACCTGGTCTCGGAAGAACATTATGCCGCCGGACTGGATTCGTTTTTGTCCCGGTACTAGGCGTGATCATTACCGAATAAAAACGAGGAACGAGTCAGTTCTTGCGAAGAGAGGAGACGGTATGACGGATTGTATTTTCTGCAAGCTTGCGAACGGCGAAATTCCGACAGATTTTATTTTTGAATCAGATGATATTGTGGCATTTGCCGATATCGATCCCAAGGCCCCGGTTCACGTCCTGATCATTCCGAAACGCCACTACCCGACTACCATGGTCATGTCGGAAGAAGCTCCAGAGCTCTTTGTCTCGATGTTCAAGGCCTCAACGGACATTGCCCGGAAGTTGGGAATCGATCAAAGCGGATTCAGGCTCATCCTCAATACGAATGTCGACGGCGGCCAGGAGGTATTTCACGTACACATGCACCTGATGGGCGGAGAGGAGATCGGTCCTCTCAGGGCTCGATAATGACGGATAGCAAACCCGCGTGATGGGATTTTGACCGCCGGCTGGCACATCATCGACGCTATAACTGTCTACAACAATCCGGCGGGGAAAAATGACTGTGTACACCGCCGCGTGCACAACGTTCATGTTCTTCAACCGGGAAAAAGGAATAAGTTTTCCAATCGATCCACACACCGTACACGGGGAAAAATACGATTTTGGTTCATACGTTACCGATTTCAACCACTGGCAAGATAACTAACCGGGAGATACGCTATGAAGAGACGAACCTTTATAAACTGCGCAGGGAAAACCGCCTTCATTGCGGGACTGGCAGCCGGATGTACCACGAAAACGGAGAAGGCCGGATCGGCTGGCCCCCTCGTTGACACACCCGAACAACGCGCGGAATACCTCGCCGGCATGCTCAAGGAATTGTGTACCGACATCGGGCCGCACCCGATCGGAAGTCCCGCACTTGAAACGGCCTGCCTGATCGTGAAGAGAGAAATGGAACGGTCGCTTCCCCGGGTCGCGCTGGATACTTTTCTCTACGAACGCTGGCTCCTCACCGGTGATCCGTCGTTCTCTATCGATTCCACCCCCGTAGAAACGTATCTTGCTCATGGTACCCAGGGGACACCCCCGGAAGGCATCACGGGTGTCTTGAGAGAAATCGACGGCAATGATAAACTTCCATACGGTGTGTTCGATCAGACATCGGGAGATTTACAGGCATACGTCTCGGTCGCTTCCTATAAATTAGCCGTCCCGCTGCCCTTCTATCACTTCGACAAGAAGGTGGGATCCCTCCCGATATTCCACATCGGCACCAAGGATGCCGGGCTCCTGAAAGACGCGGTGGAAAAGAAATCACCCATACACCTGAAGGCGAATGTCGAGTTCATTCCCGACACGCCCATCAGCAACGTGGTGGGAACACTCCCGGGCAGGAGCGATGAGGAAGCGGTCTTCCTCGCCCATATCGATACCGTCTACAATACAGTGGGCGCCAATGACAACACCGCATCGCTCATCATGGTACTCATGCTGGCGCACGCCCTCTCGGGAACCACACCGGAAAAAACGCTGACCTTTATCGCCACAACCGCGGAGGAATATGACAAGCTCGGGGCAATAAACTATGTCGAGGGACGCAGGAAAGCGGGAACCCTCGACAAGATCAGGTACGTGTTCAATTTCGATTCCATTACCTGGGGACCCAATATCAAAGTGTTTTCGAAAGATACGGAACTTCGCAACCTGATCGGAAAAATTGACGAGGAACTGGGCATCGATGGAACGCCTGAATTGATCGACAGTGACGGTTTTCAACTTGATGCGCGGCCGTTCCGCGAAACCGGTGCTCGCGCCGTGTACTTCAACAGCGGGGGCTACGACAACAGCATCGTGTGGCATCGTCCGGACGACATTCCCGAGAACGTACCGTCCGACTGTGTTGAAATCAGCTTTCTCTTGTGCCGTGAACTCATGAGGCGAATTCAAGCAGAATAAAATGCCCTACGGGACAGGCGGGGAGTCTGCCGGGTGGATGTTCAATAGAGGTAGCTGCGCGGATTGACTTTGCGGTTATGGAGGATTACACAGTAGTGAAGGTTGACACCGGTTGTTCTTCCCGTTCTGCCCATCGTCCCGATCACCTCCCCTTTTGCAACCTTTTGGCCGACTTTCACGTGTAAGTTATCGAGATGGGCATAAAGGGTTTCATAGCCGTATTCTTCCTTATGTCGTATCAGGACGTACTTCCCCCGGATAGGGTGATACTTCGCCATGGTCACCACACCTTCCGCAGAGGCAAAGATATTTTCACCCTTTTTACCCGCAAAATCAACCGCATCGTGAAACTCTCTTCTCCCGGTAACGGGATTTCTCCGCCATCCATACTTAGAGGATATCCTTACCGAGAAGGTCGGAAAACCGGAGGGGGTATTGTTATTCCTGTCGCGTCTCTTTCCCAGGACTTGTCGGACGCCGTTGAGACTGTTCTCTATGACATACGCCTGACGGTCGAGCATCTTGAGCGAGAGCGCCATGTTGTTCAGTTTGACCTGTAAATCATCGTTTAGATCGGGTAGTGAAAGATTGTCGACGATCACATGGCCACCGATACCAGCCTGGTACATACCGTCATCAGGAACCTGCATGTACGCATAAAGCCTGAACGCCTGGTCGATCATTTGAATTCTCTTGATCTTGGAAAAAAGTGTTTCGATCGAATGCTCCGAAGATTTCAGTTCCTTCAGTGTTGTTTTATAGGTCTGTACTTCATGGAAATAGGCGGATTCCTGGTGCAGCTTGATATGGTAACCGACGATGAAGAAGAAGCAGGAAAGAAACACCAGACTGAGAACAGTAAAAAAGGAAATAATGCCTCTCAGGTTGATATTACCGGTCTGGGCATCAAAGCCACTGTCGGGAATAATCGTCAGGGTAAAGGACTTGTTGTTCTTGAACAGTTCCATCTTCTTTCTAACATCCTCAAAGCAACATGAGCGGGTTTCCAACTCCCCGAACACCACCCAGGAATGTGTACATTAGTTCAACATATTCGCCCGCATGCACACACAACCCAGTTCCTATCTGCAGTATCCAAATCCACGCACAGTTCCCTTAATATGAAGCTAAGGGATAATAATTCAATAAGTTACATATATAAAATGTAGCAAATTAAACACCAAAATGCAATATATTTTTTATAATGCACGTAATATCAATATGATAGGATGCGTTTTTTTTGTCACTGCGTGGACAATTACCCGTTTTTTCCGTGGCAAAACTCTTTTTCATCTTTCTCATTTAGGAACACTTTTTTCGTATCTGTCTGTATTGACAGCAGATTGTCCACTATTAGTTCATCGCGACAGCCAAATACACAAAATGTGCATATATGTGCATATAATCGGGCTTTTCATGTTTTTGAAAAAACGGGGGATTACCGGACAGCAGCAGCGGGAACATATTCTCGGGAACATTAAACGATTTCAGGTTTTCGACGTAATATACGCCTGTGCTTTCTCCAGGATGTGGTGGACGTTCTCGGTATCGGGAAGGAGTTCGGAGAGCTGCTCCATGATCCTGCGATCGACCAGTTTTCTGAATGTTGCAGGGTAATTAATGTCATAGATCCAGGAAACCTGCGTCAGGCCGAAATCAACCAGTGACTTGATATTCTCGTATGACACCGTTTCACCGGCAAGAAACTCGGTAAGCGCAGCGGGAGAAATCGGCCCGTTACGGTCGATATTGAGCGTTATCTCGGGGTGATCATCCAGGTGATTGTTTTTCACCGCCCGATAAATAACCTTATAGATATCGAGCTTATCGGCATCCCGCACCAGTTTCAGGAACCGGGTGCTCACCGGTGTGAGCGAGGGTGGGATCACCTTAACATTGTGGTAGCGGATGCCATCGAGTATGTTTCTGCGGCTCTTCTCTGAAATGAGGGAAAGAACACCGGAATCCCTGACATCCCGATAGCCACGATCCCCGTGATTAATGGAATTAACATCTGAGAAGGTGCCGAATTCCATGACCTGGGAGAACCTGCCCGTATCGTGCAGGAGGCCGAGCGCATCCGCTGTCCGGACATCGTCACTGCTCCATGACATCTCCTCTGCAAGCATGACACAGTTATGCGCAACCATTTCACTGTGATCGATCTTCAGCTCGATGAGGGTTCGACGCTTGTCGTCAACCAGAATGAAATGTCGAACATACTCGTAGAACCATGATTGTATCTGGGAAAGTTCTTCGATTGTCATGCCGTTCCCCCGGTGCAATACCCTGGTGAAATTATCCTGCTCCCGCGGGGTGTGTGAACGTTGTCGCCCGCGAGCGATTATCCGGCACTAATATAGCGAGAGGAACCTGAAGGCTCAATCACTATTTGTTACATCACTGTCCGATGGCAGATAAAAGAAAGTGTGATACCGAATCACGAGTATGAACGGGAAGCGCGGAATCGATACATTCCGCAGCCGGGTAGATGGCGAGAAGACCGGCAACACATATATGCCCGCGTGCCGGGTGAAGGAAAATCCGGAGAAAACAAATAAAGTACTGCCATGAATGTCCTCAGGCGTTCCGGGACAAATTTTTCTGGAACTGTGAAATGCGGGAATAATATTTTCTGCCCTTGACATCGTAGGTCTGAACGATGAGATTCCGGCTCTGGAGTGTCGGTCTGGGCTTGTTTGCCAGTTCCCCGTTTTCCGACCCTTTACGGTTCCGAGAAATCTCGAGCCTGTCCCCTTGCCGCCGGCTGGTTTTAACCGCCTGTTTAACCGGCGTACCGATACCGGTGTTGGCCTTTTTCACGGCGGGGACTGTTCCGGCGAATGCCTGAGAAGACACTGCGCGAGTATTCACTATTATATTCATAAAAATCACCCGCTATCTTTATCGGCTTAATTAGAGCAAAACTTTAGTATTTTTCTACATTTTTTTTATCGCACTAAAAAAGCTTTTTTTCTTGCTATTGAAATTTCTTGAACGAGAAAAAGGCGATGGAAATCCGGGTGGGGAAAATCCATCGCCATCCTCAGGCCGTGCTCTCCCGTTACGATCGACATTATGACGGTATCATGGAACCTTGCAGGGAAACGCCGCACCATCTCCCTGGTTTTTCTGCGCAGCATTCATGAGTCTTTATAAGGGAACCCGCTCCTATCTTCTCGTCTTCGGCTTCGGCTTTCTCCCAAACATCGATTCGCCGTCATCTACCGGCGGCCTCTTGAACGACCGTGGGGGCACCGGTACTTTCGCCCGTGGAGTCGGGGATGATGATTGTTGGGGGGTGACAGAGAAATTACTGGTAACATCAACGTTGCGTTCTGTGCTGTAGCAGTGAAACTCATCGATGGTTATTTTCGCGTCTACCACGAAGTCGATATTCAGTTTGGTCCCGGAGGCAAGCATCTTGAGCTTCTCCTCCTCGGTATCCATGAGGAAGGAGAAAACCGCGCTGTTCACGAAGATTGTGTAGCTCTTTTCTTTTCCGAATGCTTCGGCACGCTTGAGCCATCGTTCGATTTTTGTCACCGTAGTGTCACGTGCTTGTACCATGCCGAC
>CAYWBT010000077.1:0-12639 GCA_964456585.1 uncultured bacterium | reverse complement strand
AAATTCCGGCAGTCTCCCGACTTTCGCGATGAGCGCCAGGTTACGCTGATATACCGCTTTCGGGCTGGTTACCAGGGTCGGGAGAAAAGCGGTTGTCCCCTTCCTGTGTATAGAGCGGAACGCTTCGACAAGAGCTTTTTCTGTCAGGTCGGTACCCGAAAAATCGACGCCATTCAAGCCGTTTACCTGCAGATCGACAAGTCCGGGAATAGGCATGGTTGATTCTTTCTCTCGATAGTTCGATTATGAAACATGAAGACCGACCTGATAGGCGCCGCTTTCCGGCAGGTGGAAAACATACGCAGAAACCGGCAGGGCTCAGGGAATAAATGTCATGTCCGGCTGAACTGCTTCGGCGAAACCGACCATGAGCTTGATTGCTCCCTCAACATCCTTGAAATTCAGCGTTTCAACCGGCGTATGCATATAACGCACCGGAACGGAGACGAGACCGGTTGCCACCCCGGCCCGCGAAATCTGGATGGAATTAGCATCGGTACCGGTTGCCCGGGGAATTCCTTCGATCTGGTAGGTAATCTTGAGTTTTTTCGCGGTCTTGACCAGGAGCTCGTAGACGTGCGGATTGATGTTGGGCCCGCGAGCGATAACCGGGCCGCCGCCAAGCTTGATCTCTCCGACATGTTTCTCCTCCACACCGGGCTGGTCTGTCGCGAAGGTGACATCGGTGGCGATTCCTGCCAGCGGCTCGATACCGAAGGCACTGGTTGCCGCACCCCGTACACCGATCTCTTCCTGTACCGTCGAGACCGAGTGAACCGAAGCCTTGAGGGTTGTCGATGAGGAGAGTACCCGGAGCACTTCTGCCACGATGAATGAACCGATCCGGTCATCGAATGCCCGTGCGACCGCAATACCGTTCAGCATCTCCATGAAATCATACTGGTAGGTTATCGGATCGCCGATTGAAACCGCCTGCTGAGCATCCTTTTTGTTCTTCGCGCCGATATCGATCCAGAGGTCATTGATCTGCGATCCCTTTTTACGGTCATCCGACTTGATGAGATGGATGGGTGTTTTCCCGATCACGCCGGGAACGGGACCATTCGTCGTGTGAATGTCAACCCGCCTTCCGGGAATGATGGTTTGATCGAAGCCGCCGATGGAACCGAAATAGAGAAATCCCTTATCGTCGATGAACCGTACCATAAACCCGATCTCATCGCAGTGCCCGGCAAACATGATGCGCGGTTTACCTTCCGGATTTACCACACCGATCGCATTCCCGTGGGTGTCGGTTCGCACCTCGGCGAACTGCCCGGAATAGTCTCTCCAGATTTGTTGCAGCGGCTGCTCATAGCCTGAAGGGCTGGGGGTCGCGAGAATATGTTTAAGGAAATCGAGTGATTTTTTACGCATATATTTTCCTTTCATCGAAAAACTTCAATTTCTTTCACCAATATGATACGAAAGACGTGAAGTGCTGTCAATGTATTTTGACATGCTGGAAACACTTCATTTCCCCACTTGCAAGCGGTGGACAGGGATTGAAGGGACATATCGGACAGTGCTTTTTCCCAACCGGTGAAACCGGCCCGGACGTATTTAACCGCTTGCTTGGATAGCGAACAATTTTTATATTTAAAATTCTAATAATCACGATAAGGACAGCAGAGGACAGCACCATCCTTCTGCTGGAAGATACCTGAGATACACGAGTCGTCCAAACTTCCATACAACAACGTTGCAGGTGGAAACCTCTCATGGAGCACGATACAAATACTACCGTACCACATGCCGGATTCTCGTCTGAGGAAACCGATTTCATAGTCGGCGGTCAACCGGCTGTGGTGCTTCGGGCGCCATCGTCTCCCGATGAAAACACACCGCGAATCATCTCCGCCCATATTCTTCCCGGGCGTGGCATGAATACCTACCAATTGCGGGCATACCTTCCCGGAAGAGGTGAGTTTGACATGTTGTTCGCTCCACCGATCGGGGAGGCACCTTCCCTGTTCGACAAGGGACCCGTAGATTTCATGGGCAACCGGTCGTTTATGGTCGGAGGTGCGATACTCGTACCCTTCGGGGGGCGCATTCGCGGCACACTTTGTGCTGACGGGAAGTCCCTGGAGACAAGCGTGCTTGGCAAGACGGTGATCCTCCCCGCGAACTGGTCGAGTGCGGGCAACACCAGGGGCGAAAAGGTCACCATGCACGGCCTCATGTTACAGAGCCACATGGATGAGGTCGTTCTTTCCGTGGACGACACGAGCGCTGCGGTGACCGGCATACTCAAGGCCGGTGATTTCGACGGTCGGTGGATCGGCTGGTCACGGGTTGCGACAACCTGTACGCTTTCGGAAGACGGATTCTCTCTCCGGGTTGAGATAACGAACGACGGCGATGAAGATGTCCCGATGTCGGTAAGCTGGCACCCCTACTATATGTTCCCGAGCGGAGAGCGTGGACAGGTCAGGCTGCACGTTCCCGCCCGGTCGGTTGCGACGGTTAACAACTACGACGATGTGTTTCCGACCGGTGATATCGTCACGGTCGAGGGAACTCCCTATGACCTGCGCGATCGTTCCGGAAGCCCGCTCGGAGACAGCTTCTTCGATGACAGTTTCACCGATCTCAGCATAAACGATGATGGTAATGCCATCCTTGAAATGACCGATCCCGCAGCCGCCTATGGATTACGGATCAGGGCGGGCGAGCCGGTCAAAGCTGTCCAGGTGTACGCACCGACCGATCAGGCGTTTGTCGCGATTGAACCTCAGTTCAACCTGACCGACCCGTTCAACGAGGAAACTTGGGGATCCGGCGCAAACCGGGGAATGGAAATCCTGCAACCGGGAGAAAGCACCACCTATCGGGTTTCGCTGGAATTGTTCGTTCCCTGATCTCATATTTTAGGAGTAACGCAGACGCCACCCATGACACCGAAAGAAAAGCGCCCATCGATGAAACTCTGGCATCCCTACCTCGGGGAGTGGGTCATCATCGCACCGGTGACCTCCGGGAGGCCCTGGAGCGGGGCGGTTGTCGGCCCACCGCAGGAGGATTTGCCGGCGTTTGATCCCGCCTGCTATCTCTGTCCCGGCGTGCAGCGTGCCGGCGGCGAGGTGAATCCCGAGTATACGGATGTCTTTATCTTCGATAACGACTTTCCCTCTCTCTCCCTCGAGTACGGCACAGCGGCCGGTACACGTACACATGCCGACGACAGACCCGCACTCGGGAAATGCCGGGTTGTCTGCTTCAGCCCGAACCACAATACCACGCTGCCGGAAATGGAAACCTCCCCGGTTCATACAGTGCTCACGGCGCTCGTAGAAGAATTCCGCGACCTGTCTTCCATCCCTGTCATCAAGAATGTGATGATCTTCGAAAACCGGGGAAAGGTCATCGGCGTGTCCAATCCACATCCGCACGGCCAGATTTACTCGACCGACTTCGTGCCGCGGATACCGTGGACAATGTACTCGAACGCCCTGGCATACCGGCGTGAAAAAGGCGCGTGCATCTTCTGCACCGTATTGGAAGATGAACTGCGGGATATGAGCAGAATCGTCTGCCAGAATGACCACTTCGTCGCATACGTTCCCTCGTTTGCACGGCACACGTACGAAGTCCACATCATGCCGCGTCGCCACGTATCCTTCATAACGGAACTTACGACCGGGGAACTGACCTCGCTTGCCGCCATCTATCACGAGGTACTGATCAGGTACGACAACCTTTTCCGGATGCCGTTTCCCAATATCACCGTTTTTCAGAACGCTCCTTGCGGCGATGATATCGACCCGGAACCATACCATTTTCATATCGAATTCTATCCGCCGCTCAGAAGCCCCGACAAACTCAAGTACATGGCCGGCTTCGAATCAGGTGGCGGCAACATCATCAATCCTTCCCTGCCCCGCGAATCGGCACAGGCGCTCCGGGCGGTTTCTAACATCCACTACAAATACGACACGTCCATAAACTATACATCCTGAGGAACGAGAGGCATGAAAGAACTGGCAGACAAGGTCACCGCCGCATTCAAGGAACACTACTCGACCGAACCGGAGATTGTTGCCATTGCGCCGGGACGGGTCAATATCATCGGCGAGCACACTGATTACACGGGTGGATTCGTCCTGCCTGTCGCCATCGACCGGGCGATTATTTTCGCCGCGGGGAAAGCATCGGGAGACACCATCAGTGGCTACTCACTCGATTTCGATGAAACCGCCTCATGCCCGGTCGGCACCTATGATCGTGAGCACCCCAGCGGCTGGCTCCGGTATGTCATGGGAGTGCTGGACGAACTGGAAAAGGCAGGTCGACAGATCGAAGCTTTCAATTTTACCGTCGCAGGAAACGTGCCCCTCGGGTCCGGCCTCTCCTCGTCCGCGGCGCTCGAAATGTCGGTGTGCACCGCGATGGAAGGTCTCCTCGGTTTCATGCTCGAAGACAAGGAGGCGTCGCTCCTCTGCCAACGAGCCGAAAATAAGTTTGTCGGGGTCAATTGCGGTATCATGGACCAGTATATTTCGCGCGTGGGGAAAGCCGATCATGCTGTCAAGATCGATTGTACCGATCTTTCAACGCAGCTTGTCAGGATGAACACGCCCGGCTATTCCTGGCTGGTCATCGATTCGAAGAAACGCCGCGGACTTGTCGACTCGGAATACAATCGACGCCGCATGGAATGCGAGGAAGGCCTGGCATCCGCCAAACGCGCTTTTCAGGGCAGGACGATTACCGGGCTACGCGACATTATGGCTGAAGACCTCGATCAGCTGAAAGCATCGTGCGACGATACCGTATTCAGGCGGGTGAAACACGTTGTTACCGAAAACGATCGTGTCATCAGTACGGTGAAGGCGCTCGGATCGGGCGATGTTGAGCTCGTGGGGAAAAATCTGTATGCATCCCATGTGAGCCTCCGCGATGATTTCGAAGTCTCCTGCACGGAAATCGACCAAATCGTGGATATTCTCTCGGGAATCGATGGTATCGCCGGCGCACGGATCACCGGAGGTGGTTTCGGTGGCTGTGTCATTGCGTTTCTCAGGAACGATGCGATTCCGACGGCGGAGAACGCGATTTTTCGGAAGTACCATCCGGACATTCTGGACGCCGATGATTCTGCCGACATCTGGCCCATTAAAATATCCGACGGCGCTCGGCTCATCACGTAGGTTTGGCTACCAAAACGGGCGATACGGCAAAAGAAAGAGGGTGAGAACGGATTTTCACTCTCAGGTGAATCAACGATATACTCACACCGCTGCCGGAGGCCTGAGACGGGGTGACATTGTCAGCCGGTAACATGAGTACCCAGGGAAAAAAGATGGAAAAAATTTAGATAGAAAATTATTACGACTTCAGGCACATTGTATGCGAGAAAAGGAGTGTACAGCATGGGATTAAACTGGCTCGACATCGGGGTATTTCTCGGGTTCATCTTCTTCGTTGTCGGTTTCAGCATGTATAAGAGCCGAAAGGAAGAAACCAGCGAAGATTACTTTCTGGCAGGTCGCGGATTGAGCTGGTGGCTGATCGGCTTTTCTCTCATCGCCGCCAACATTTCCACCGAACAGTTCGTCGGTATGGCGGGAAGCAGCGCCGGAAACGTGGGGATGGCGATTGCAAGCTATGAGTGGATGGCTGCCATTACACTCGTTTTCGTGGCGTTTATCTTTGTGCCGCGGTTTCTCAGGAGCGGTATTTATACCATCCCGGAATATCTCGAGTACCGTTACAATCCGGCTGCCCGTGGTATCATGGCATTCTATACGATGGTCATCTACATAGCGGTCACCATTTCCGCGGTACTCTATTCCGGAGGCCTGACCCTCCACACAATATTCGACATGGACCTGTCGCGCGCGATCTGGCTCATCGGTTTCATTACCGCTGTGTACACCACGTACGGTGGCTTGAAGGCTGTCGCCTGGGCGGACCTCTTCCAGGGATCGGCCCTGATTATCGGCGGTTTCTGTGTTACCGCCATCGGGATGGCTGCGGTCGGCGGCATTCCCTCGTTTTTCGAACATAACGCAGACAAACTCCACATGATACTCCCAGCCGACCATCCTGAACTTCCCTGGACAGCCCTGGTTATCGGGCTCTGGATTCCAAATTTCTACTACTGGGGATTGAACCAGTACATTACCCAGCGAACGCTCGCAGCGCGTACCCTCAGGCAGGGCCAGCTCGGAGTGATCTTCGCCGCGTCCCTGAAACTGATCATGCCGCTCATCACGGTTATTCCCGGCATCATCGCCTACCAGCTTTACCGTGAACAGATCGCGGTGCAACCGGACGCTGCCTTCCCCCTCCTGATACGGAACCTCATTCCGGCGGGACTGCGAGGCTTCATATTCGCCGCCATTGCCGGCGCGGTCATCAGCTCGCTGGCATCGATGCTTAATTCCGCATCAACCATCTTTACCATGGACATCTACAAGCGGCACCTGAAGAAGGATGCCGCTACCCATACCCTCGTAACGATCGGGCGAATTTCAACGGTCATTTTTGTTATCATCGGCTGCATGATCGCACCCCAACTTGGCAACCCAAGATTCAAGGGAATTTTTCACTATATCCAGGACTTCCAGGGATACATATCCCCGGGAATTCTCGCCGCGTTCGTCTTCGGGCTGGTCTTCAAGCGGGCACCGTCGGCTGCTGGTGTGGCGGCTCTGCTCCTGAACGTACCGATCTATGGCATTTTGCACCTGAGCATGTTCGAGAGCATCTCGTTTTTGAACAAAATGGCGATTACCTTCGGATTCCTGCTCTTAACCATGGCCGTGATCACCCTTATAAAGCCGCTCAAAGAGGCGAGAACTATGCCGGTCAAGGAGGATTTTGACATGAGGCCAACGCCTGCGGTGCTCTGGATGGGTTCTGTGGTGATAATTATCACCGTGTCGCTGTACGTTATCTTCTGGTAGGATAGGTATGCTGACTGCCCACAACCATGTTCCAGGCGGACGCTCCGTGCGAACGGTAAAAACAGGCACATCATGAACAACGCCATCATCCGCACCGAGAATCTGACCCATGATTTCGCAAATGTTCGGGCTGTCGACAACCTGTCTTTCGATGTCCCTCCGGGGATTGTGTTCGGTTTTTTAGGCCCGAACGGCGCGGGAAAGACGACAACAATCCACCTTCTGCTGGGCTTGATCGAACCGACAGCGGGTGTGATCGAAGTCCTCGGTACTGATGTCCGTACCGATGCGGACATCATTCGCTCCCAAACGGGTGCGCTTCTGGAGCACACCGGCCTCTACGAACGGCTGAGCGCCGAGGACAATCTCGAGTTTTACGGCCGCATCTGGAGGATTCCCGCCCACGAGCGCCGTGCCCGCATACGCGAACTGCTCACCCACTTCAATCTCTGGGACCGACGAAAAGAAAAGGTCGGCACCTGGAGCCGCGGCATGAAGCAGAAACTCTCGGTCGCCCGAACCATCCTGCACCATCCAAAGCTTGTCTTCTTCGACGAGCCGACCGCCGGTCTCGACCCGGTGGCGGCGGCAGCGCTCCGCAAGGATATTTCCCGGCTCGCAACGGAATCCGGGACATCGGTCTTCCTGACAACGCACAACCTCAATGAAGCGGAGAAACTCTGTGAACGTGTCGCAGTTATCAATCGCGGCAGGTTGGTGGCCATCGGTCATCCCGACGAACTCCGTAAGCGGCAGGACAGATCGATCGTCCGGATAACCGGCAGGGGATTCACCGATGAGATCATCGGCACACTGCGGTCACAACCCGGCATCGCTGCGGTCGATCTCCACCAGGGGTGGCTCATCCTCGAACTCGGGGAAACCGCAACGGTACCTCCGCTCGTCCGCATAATGGTGGGGGCAGGTGTTGAAATCGAGGAGATAAAACAGGAGAACGACAGCCTGGAAGCAGCGTTTCTCAAGCTCATGGAGGAAGAAAACCATGATCGGTGACCTTGGTGCAGTCCTCTGGAAAGAATACCGTGAAATCCTCAATATGCGCGGATCGAAGCGGGGATCGTTTATGGCCGTTGGCTTCGTCGTCTTTTTCATCGGCGTATTCTTCCCCCTGCAATATGGGCACGGCTGGACCGATTCACCGATGTCGCTTATGACCTGGTTTATGACGTCCTTCGTTTTCGCTTCCGCAACGATCGCCGACGCCATCGCCGGTGAACGGGAACGCCATACGCTCGAAACGCTTCTCTCCACAAGGCTGCCGGAACAGGCGCTGCTTCTGGGAAAAATCACCGCCACGGTTTCCTATGCTCTGGGGATCGCATTACTGGCAAACCTCATGAGTGTTGTCGCCGTCACAGTGGCGTATGGCAGGGGTAGGATTCTCATGTTCTCACCGGAGATCATGCTTTCCGGCATTGCCACAGGATTTCTGACCGCAAGTATTGTAGCGAATGCCGGCACGCTGGTCTCGCTCCGTGCAGCAACGGTGCGCCAGGCTCACCAAACCATGAGTATTGCCACCTTGATCGTGTTCTTTTCCCCGATGATCATACTCCGGGTGGTACCACAAGAGTATTTCAAAAGCATACGATCCTACCTCGCTGGAACTGACACCCTCTCCATCGCGGTCACGGTATTTCTGGTCTTCCTCGCGGCGGATATCATGCTGTTCAGAATTGCGCTCGGGCGGTTCAAGCGGAGCAGGATGATTGTCGGGCAGGGTTGAAAAGCGTTACTTGAATACGAGTCGTGAAATCCGGCAGTGCATGCGGCATTTCTTCTGATGGCAGAAAAGGCATCGACACATCAGCGGGGAACCGGAAAGGTAGCATCCTAAAGAGCGTTTGGCGCCAACGCCTTCCGACATGAGCAGGCCGGACCCGGTTGACCGGGACAGCATGGTTTATTCGGGAGTTTCCTCCCCGTCGACATAGATAAAACGTTCGAGAAGCTTGACATAGTCGCTCCACTGTTTGCCCTCGCTGCGCGCGGAATCGGTGATCCTGCCGAGTGCATTCAGCTTCGAATCCATCTCGTCGGCGTAGTAGAGAACGAATCCCTCAGGGATCATCGGTTCCACCGGCGTACTGAATTTATGGTAACCCTGGTGTGACAGCATCAGGTGGCTCAGGAGCATCTTCAGTTTTGCGGGGAAATCATCGATTTTCTCGCACATATTCCTGACAAACCGCTCTCCCATGACAATGTGGCCTTCAAGCCTGCCTTCGTCGGTGAAATCGATCATTGTAGTTGCGGAATACTCCATGATCTTGCCGATATCATGGAGGAGGGCGGCGAGAATCAGAAGATCGCGGTTCAGTTCGGGGTGACAGCCGGCGATGAAATCGCATATCTCGGTGACTCCCATCGAATGTTCGAGCAAGCCGCCGAGGTAGGGATGGTGCCACCGCATTCCTCCCGGCGCACGGGTGAATTTTTCCATGAACCGCTCGTTGTGAAAAATGGACACGGCGAGTTTCTTCAGGGTGGGCTCCTGAATACTCTCGACACATTCAAGGGCACGCGCCTTCAGTGCCTCGATGTCCTTCGGCGTCGAGGGAAGAAAGGATTGGGAATCGTACTCGTTTACCTCGGCACAGCGAATCTTGTCTACTCTCACCTGGGGCATATCGCGGTAGGATAACAGACGTCCTTTAACCTTGACAACCTCCCCTTTTGCAAGTGTATTCCGGAGTTCGTAAGCATCGTCCCAGATGACACCGGGGACACTGCCGGATTTGTCGGACAGTTCTATATCCATCCTGAAACCGCCGTCGTATTCCTTCAGTTCGCAGCGTCTCAGTGCGTAGAATCCGGTGAACTCATCGCCTTCCTGTAGTGATTCGATGGGAATCGTTTCAGTCATGTTTGATCCTTATTTTCTGCTGTTCCGTGATGATGATATCGAGCTTCTGGTCATGGGACTCTCCGGGCACAGCCGCCACTTCCTGGCAGGCGTAAGCGAGACCGATCTTCGGGCAGGTACATTCGCTGAGCAGTTTGTCATAGTATCCGCCTCCGAAACCGAGTCTTCCGCCGGTTCGATCAAACGCCAGGAGGGGCGCGATAACCAGGTCCAGCTTCTCCGGCAGGACCTCTCTGGCAGGATCATAGGGGGGTTCCATGATGCCGAAACGCCCCCGAGACAGCTCCTCGAACGACTCGATGGAAATATTGTACATGGTGTGTAATTCCGACGAACACCGCGGCACCGCCACGTTCTTGCCGCTGTCAAACATCTTGAATATCAAGCCAAGCGTATCAACCTCGTTATTCACCGATGAAACGTAAATGTGGATCGTCCGGGCATAGTACCATTCTTCGAGATCGATACAGCTCTTCATGATGGCAAAGCTCCCCTGCCGGTAATCGGACAATGACAGCTGCGAACGCAGGCGTTTCATACTCTCGCGGAGCAGATTTTTTTCTTGTTGTATATCCATAAGTTGTACGGTTTGACGTGCCTGATCGTTACCGAAATTAGGCCGTCGGAATCATGGTGAACCTCTAGTAGCCTGACAATCGCGCCTGACAAAGTCCTGAGAAAGAAACCACGAATGGAAAAGAACCATCGCTCAATCGCGCTGTATAAAACCCATACCTCTATACATACTACATGAGTGAAGAAAAAGAAACAAAAATAAGTATCGAAATTGCCTGTCGCCTGATCGGGAAAGCTCATTCCCCCTGAGTTTGGTGACTGGCAGTATTCCAAATTGTCATGGCGAGACTCGTTTTACGAGACGGTGAAATTTTTTCCCTGATCCCTGCGTCAAATATACAGAGGAAGAAAACATGGAACATCACGGAGGAGTGAACAATGAATACCGTACGATATGTGCTTTTACTGGCGGTGCTTACCGCTGCGCACGGTGCAGCGCCATCGGTCTCTGCCGATGCCCGGGAGGAATTTCACGAGACCATTCCGGTGGAAGCGGGAAAAAGCATACTGATCACCAATGTGAACGGCAACGTTAAGGTCGAGGCATGGGACAACAACTATGTCGATCTGAAAGCGGTGAAAACAACCAGTAAGGACAGGGATGAACTCAAGAGAGTGTCCATCGTCATAACCGATGACATCAGCCTGGAAATCAGAACAGAGTACCATAAACGTACTGATGACGACGATTCATTTTTCAACAGAATGCTCAGATCCGTATCACATCGATCGCCGAGTGTCAGTGTCGACTACCTAGTCATGATACCCGGCAACGCAAACCTTGAGCAGGCAAAAACGGTGAATGGACAGGTTTTCGTCACCGGTACTTCGGGAGATACCTATGCCGCATCAACCAATGGAAAGGTGTACGTTGAAAACACCCGGGGATCACTCGAAGCACACAACACCAACGGCTCCATTCATGTCGCAGGAGTTGAAGGCACTATCAGTGCAAAAACGACTAACGGCGATATTCGAATTGAAGACGCCGCCGACCTCTCGTACGCACGGACAACCAACGGCAGTATCGAGCTCTCTGTCACCCGGCTTGGGAATGGAGAGATGAACGTCTCCACCACAAACGGCGGGATAAAACTCACTATTTCCCCTGAAATTGATGCCTACCTCGACCTGAAAACCACGAACGGGTCCTTCTTCGCCAACGACTTTCCCATCATGCTCGAAAAAATGTCGCGGCGGCATTTTACCGGGAAAATCGGGAACGGAGGCAGTACCATCTCACTCAAAACCACGAATGGCAATATCCGTCTCTTTAAACCCGAATAATGAGAATGGGTATACCCACTTTTTCCATCCTCTGCCGCCCGCAATCGTACCTGAAGGAGCGTGTAACCGGACTGCACCACCTCTGAAAGGAAAATGGCTGGTATGATCTGCTTAATTCTACAGCTTAAATCCACCGTTCCTGCTTATATCCTCCCCTGGTTTAATGGCAATTTCACTGGGAGTTTATGAGCGTTCTCTACCATCGGGTCGCTTTATTCGTTGACAAAAGTCACTTTTTTCCATATTATTACTAACGTACCAATCGATCGTGTTTTTACTTTAAATGAATGATAATTACCGGGATTACTCGAACCGGTGATAAGTTATGAATATTTTTTTTACTTTTCTTATATGTGTTTTTGTGTATTTCGGCAGCACCGATGTTCTTCTCGCTGCCGAAATCGATTGGCAATTGTATCTGAAGCCGACCGCATATTCCGGCCCGATCATCTCGGCAAAAACCAGTGAAGGCGAACCGTTCGTTATCGATACCAATGATATCACCGGTTCGACCGCAGGTTCCGAGGACCTGATCGAGGCGCTCGAAAGGGTGAGTTTCTTTCTTGCGCAATCGCCGGTCGCCGAACCACTTTCGATACACCTCAAATTTAATGTTGTGGGAAACTCCTTCGAAAGCGAGCGTGGCATTTCCCTGAGCATGAACTTGCTCATCGAAATCTATGTGGGCGGCAGCAAGGCTGACAATCCATTTTTCTTCCAGAATGCACCCCTTGTCATGACCATTCCCACCGGAAGCGGACTGAACTATCTCCTCGATATGTGCGAGAGCGGCCGTAATGACTTTGTTTTCGCCTTCTCAAACGATGGTGTGTTTGAAAAGGATGGTGTTGAGACATCATCCCAGATACAGGGGATGGTCTGTTATATCAACCACACCGACACGATTGTCGGCGGGAAATATTCCGACCTCGGATTTTCCTCGAACGTGAGATATTCAACCTGGTACAAGATCAA
>CAYWBT010000076.1:0-12645 GCA_964456585.1 uncultured bacterium | reverse complement strand
CTTTATATACTGGTGGACGGGATTCTGCTCGGCGGATGTTTCGCCATCGCCGAAATGCCAGAGCCATGAGGTTACCCTGCCGACCGATTCGTCCTTGAAGTACACGAGCTTTCGGTCGGTATCGATTACGGTGAACGACCACCGTGCCTCGAGAGTCGGCACGAACCGTTCTTCGAGCGGCATGAGCCGGAAGGCGCAGAGATACGACGCATCCTTGACCATCATGACATTGTGGGAGAGGTTGATGTTGTTCGGGCCGTCCTTTCTCCCCTCGTCGAAATCGAGTATGGCCCAGGAGAGGCCGATAATGGAGTTTTCATCGAGATGCGAAACAATCGAGAGGTCCGGGCCTTCGCTGGCAGCGTAATCGAAGGGCGTTATCCAGAATTCGAGAACAAGGTTTCCGCTCTCGCCGGGCTTGAAACTATAGTTGTATGTATGGTTTGACCAGGGAAAGCGGCAAATCCAGGGCTGAGAACCCCATACGAGGCACCACTGATTATTCACCGGGGGCGTGAAAATGTGGTAGTTCTGGCCGTGCACACCGCTGTACCGGAAATGGTTATCTATACGGTCTTTGATCTGGGGATTGTCGATGATCGGGCCGCCTGAAAGATCGGCATCCACAACGAGTTCGAAGATGTCGTTCCGGTAGCCGTGACCAATACCCCCCTCGCCGCTGAACAGGCCGAAGTCCCAGTAATCATCATACGCCTCGTAGAGTACATAAAGGCGGTTAAGGCCCTTGATCCATCCGACGCGTACTCTGACATCGATGTCGGTGGTATCGATGATCGCGCCATGTCCGCCCCGCGATCCGTCAAGCAGGGCAGTTCCGTACGTGTACTCTTCGCCGACGATGTCCCAGTCTCCGGTCTCGCCGTCGATACGCGGCATCATGGTTTTCGGAAACTGGAAGATTTTAAACTCCATGTTGGGACGTTCGAGGGAATGGACGGTGCCGGATACAAGAACGAACGCAACCAGCAGGATACAAAACATCCATCGCTGCATAACAAGGCCTCGCGATCATTGCAATGGTCGTTTTTTTTTATGTAATACCATATTACCTGTTCGATTGCAACAAATATATTGTCCTTATATCTCCTCCATGTGAACGAATACAACACATCTCTCCTTGAACGATGGCTCTTTTCTTTGTATCTTTAAACATCCATCAGTTTGTTCGCGAAATGAAATGATACCCTGCACGGCGATGATCGGAGAATCTCATGCGAATAAAAATTGACCTCACCCGCGCGTTTGTGACGTCATACATTGTGTTCATGGTAGTGACCTTCCCGCTTGTGGTTGCCGCCGAGGCACAGCAGCCGCCGAAGGTTCGTGCACCCGAAAGCGGTAGACCTTCCGATGCCATCGTTCTCTTCAACGGGAGCGATATCTCGGCGTGGATGTACCCGGACGGGCGCCCGGCAGGATGGATCGTTTCCGATGGTGCCATGACCGTGAAGGACGGCGGCATCGTGACCAGGCAGCACTTCGGGGACATCCAGCTCCACCTGGAGTTTGCCACGCCCTCCCCCCCCAAAGGGACGGGGCAGGACTGCGGCAACAGCGGCGTCTACTTCCAGGGCAATTATGAGCTCCAGGTGCTCGATTCGTACGAGAACGAGACGTACATCGACGGTATGTGCGGTGCGATTTACGAGATAGCTCCGCCTCTGGTAAACGCAACCCGGCCGTCGGGCGTCTGGCAGGTGTACGAGGTCATTTTCCGGGCGCCGCGGTTCGATGCCGAGGGGAATGTCGTCCGGAAGGGAGTCATCACCGCGTTTCTCAACGGCGTTCTCATACAGGATCACGTCGAGGTGCACCCCA
Organism: uncultured bacterium; assembly: GCA_964456585.1. Taxonomy (GTDB): domain Bacteria; phylum Latescibacterota; class Latescibacteria; order Latescibacterales; family Latescibacteraceae; genus Latescibacter. The sequence goes on along the minus strand of CAYWBT010000076.1, from coordinate 10,806 downwards.
CACGCGCGAACATCACTGAGGGGAATGAGCGCCCGCTCGGCCCGCTCTTCCTGCAGGATCACGGGCACCCGGTGAGGTATCGCAACATCTGGGTGCGCGAGTTGTAACAGTGCGGCCATGAAGATTTCTGCATGGCGGAGAACAGCGATTTTACCATGCGCCTGCTGCGTGCTGCTTCAAGCGTGTACGAAACATAACGGTAAAGAAATATCCAGACAGGACACACTACACCATGATCGATCTACGAAGCGATACTATAACAAAACCGACACCTGAAATGCGCAAAGCCATGGCGTATGCCGAGGTTGGCGATGCGGTATACCGTGAGGACCCGACCGTTAAAATGCTCGAGGAACGCACTGCGGAAATCCTCGGCAAGGAAGCATCGCTCTTCATGCCTTCCGGTACTATGACAAACCAGGTTGCGGTCCGCTGCCATACCGTCCCCGGTGATGAGATCATCATGGATTACAAGACCCACATCCACTACTACGAAGTAGGTGCCACGGCGGCGTTATCTGGTGTTTCATCGCGTTTTGTGCAGGGCGACCGGGGTATTTTCACCGGCGAGGATCTCAAGGAGGCGACCAGGCCGTATAATATTCACTATCCCATCCCCCGGCTCGTGTGTATCGAGAACACGCACAACAAGGGCGGCGGGAGTATCTGGCCACTCGAGAACATTGCCGATGTCGAGAAGATGGCCCGCCGGCTCGGCCTCAAAATGCATCTAGACGGCGCCCGTCTCTGGCATGCCTCGGTTGAAACCGGCATAGCCGAAAAGGAATACGCGGACTATTTCGATTCGGTGAGTGTCTGCTTTTCAAAGGGACTCGGTGCACCGGTCGGCTCGGCGCTCGCGGGGGACATCACCTTTATCCAGCAGGCGGAACGGTTCCGCAAGCAGTTTGGCGGCGGCATGCGGCAGGCCGGTATTATCGCCGCCGGGGCGCTCTACGCCCTCGAACACCACCGTGAGCGTCTCGCGGAAGATCACGAAAATGCGCGGCTTCTCGCAGAAGGGATCAGCGGTATCCCCGGTCTCGAAATCGACCCGGCCGAGGTTGAGACTAACATCGTCAACTTCCAGGTGACCGCCCGGAATGCGCCCGAGGTAGCACAAAAACTCCTCGACAACGGGGTATACGTTCTCGCCATGGCGGAAGATATCATCCGCGCGGTCACACATCTCGATGTTTCTCGCACGGATATTGAACGAGCTCTCGCCGTCATCAGCAGCGCCATGAAATAATACTGCACTCTCTCCCTCACCAATACTTCGCTGCTCGACAGGTTAGGGCAAGGTTTTTCCCACGCCCGAATGACGTTAAATACCGAGAATACGGCGATTAGCTTCCTCGTCAGCGCCGGACTGGGCATAGTCGTCGAACGCATACTCCGTGGTACGGATTATGTGATTCTTGATGAAATCAGCACCCTCTTTCGCGCCGATTTCGGGATGTTTCAGCGCACATTCCCACTCGAGCACCGCCCATCCCGGGAAATCGTACTGGGCGAGCTTACTGAAGATCGTTCTGAAATCAACCTGTCCGTCGCCGGTCGAACGGAAGCGTCCCGGTCGGTCGATCCATGATTGATAGCCGCCATACACGCCCGAGCGGCCGGAGGGCGTGAACTCGGCGTCCTTGACATGGAATGCCGTAATGAACTCGTGGTAAATGTCGATGTACGCCAGATAATCGAGCTGCTGGAGCACGAAGTGGCTCGGGTCATACATGATACGGGCGCGTGGATGGTTCCCGGTTTCATTGAGAAATCGCTCGAACGTCACACCGTCATGAAGATCCTCCCCCGGATGAATTTCGTAGCAGATGTCGCACCCCGCCTCGTCGAAGGCATCGAGGATGGGTTTCCAGCGTTTCGCCAACTCCCTGAAGCCGGTATCGACCAGCCCCGCGGGACGCTGCGGCCAGGGATACATGGTATGCCAGAGGAGTGCGCCGGAAAATGTGACATGCGCTTTCAGTCCGAAATGCTTGCTCGCCCGGGCGCACTTCTTCAACTGGTTTACCGCCCACTCGGTGCGTGCCTTCGGATTGCCACGAACCGCAGGCGCCGCGAAACCGTCAAAGAGGGCATCGTACGCAGGATGTACCGCGACGAGCTGCCCCCAGAGGTGGGTTGCAAGCTCGGTGATTTCGAGGCCGAGGTCTTTCAGCTTGCCCTTAATCTCATCGCAATACGTGGTGCTTTCGGCTGCCTGGTCGATGTCGATAAGCCGCGTGTCGTGCGCCGGAATCTCGACACCGACAAAGCCTAGGCCGGCCGCCCACCTGCTGATATTTTCGAGGTTGTCGAACGGTGGCTTGTCCCCCATAAACTGGGCGAGGTACAGCCCCGGACCTTTTATCGTTCTCATGGTTGTATCCTTTCATTATGCGAGGTTTCATCAGGTTTTGAACGGTGTCCACTTGCGTTCGCTCCTGCTCGATTCCACGACGGTTTCGATGAACGCCATGCCCCGGACGCCGTCGTGCACAGTTGCAAAGTCGAGGTATTCCGGCTTCGGTTCGTAACCGTCCAACCGGCACCCGAGGGTCAGAAGGAAGCAGCGGTAAATGTTGGCGAACGCGCCGATAAAGCCCTCCGTGTGACCCATCGGCAGGCGGCTGTTGGACCGTGCGTGCTCAGAAAGATAGGCGCCGTTGGTACGGAGAATTTCCGAGGGACGATCGGGCCACTTGACGATGAGGGTGTTCGGTTCCTGCTGATCCCATTCGAGCCCGCCCTTCTCTCCATAGATGCGGATGTGGAGAGCGTTCTCCTCGTTGACACTGATCTGACTCGCATAGAGAATGCCACGGGCACCGTTGTCGAAACGGAGGAGCACATTACCATCATCATCAAGGTGACGGCCCTCGACAAAGGTGGTAAGGTCCGCGCAGAGTTCGCTGATTTTCAGGCCGGTTATGTACTCGGCAAGGTTCTCGGCGTGGGTGCCGAGATCCCCCATGCAGCAGCTGATGCCGCAACGCTCGGGATCGGTTCGCCAGGATGCCTGCTTCTGGCCGGTGTCCTCGAGTCTTGTTGAGAGCCAGCCCTGAGGATATTCCACCACGATCTTCCGGATTTTACCGAGCCGGCCGGACCGTGCGATCTCCCGGGCCTCCTTGACCAGGGGATAGCCGGAGTAGTTGTGGGTCAGGGCGAAGAGTTGTCCGGTCTTTTCCACAAGGGCTTCGAGTTTCTTCGCCTCATCGAGATTGAAGGCGAGGGGCTTGTCGCAAATGACGGGAAAGCCGTTCTCGAGTGCCATTTTCGCCGCGGGGAAATGCTGGTGATTGGGGGTGACGATGGAGACGAAGTCCATGCGCTCGGCCGGGGGAAGGTGTGTCTCACGTTCGAACATCTCCCTGAACGTGCCGTACACGCGATCCGGCGGAAGATAGAGGGCTTCTCCCGACGTCTTCGAACGCTCGGGTGTGCTGCTGAAGGCGCCGCACACCAGTTCGCACATCCCGTCAAGCCCGGCCGCCATGCGGTGTACAGCGCCGATGAACGCATCCTTTCCACCGCCGACCATACCCATCCTAAGTTTCCTGTTCATCGTGGCGACTCCTTTGGTGGCAGGTATATTTTTACGCGGGCAGATTGTTGACGAAAGGGATTTTTACCTGCCCGCGCGCATGATTCAGTGTGTCTTACATATCGAGCCGCCAGGGACTCCGCATGGAGCGGGAGAGCATCCGGTTAGCCTCGGCGTCGTTCACGAAACGCTCGCGGTCGGGATCCCATTTTACCGTGCGTCCGAGGAGCATGGCGATGTTGCCGAGGTGTGCGATCGACACCGAACGGTGCAGGATTTCAATGGGCGCCACCGTTTTCTTGCGTGAACGGACACAGTCGATGAAATTACCGCCGTGGTTTGCCGACCGGTAGAGATGAATCTCGTCGCCACCGATCACCGAGGTCAGAAGCGATTTTGGCTCGGCGTCCAGTTCTCCGCGCCGCACGTAGACCCAGCCCTCGGTGCCCTCGAACTTGATTCCCTGCTTGTTCTGGGCGTTGTTGGTGACATTCAGCACGAGACCGTCGGCATACGTGCAGTCGAAATTGTAGGTGACCGCGGTATTCCAGAGTCCCTCGCGGGGAAACTCTCCCGTTCCCGTAATCTCGACCGGCCCGGTATGCTCTTTATCCATTCCCCAGTGGGCGATGTCACAGTGGTGTCCGGCCCAGTCGCTCAACTGGCCGCCGGAATAGTCGAAAATCCAGCGAAAATTCCAGTGGCAGCGATTCTTCGTGTACGGCGTTCGGGGAGCAGGTCCGAGCCAGAAGTCGTAATCGAATCCCTCCGGCACGGGCATCTCCGTCTGGGGCTCGATCCGGTGGCCGGTCGGGAGTCCGACATATACCTTTTTCAGCTTCCCGATCCTGCCGTTGCGGACGAGCTCGCAGGCGAACCGGAAATCATTGGTCGAGCGCTGCTGGCTCCCGGTCTGCCACACGATGTTATTGCGCTGGACAGCCTCGCGCATGGCAATACCCTGGGCGATGTTCAGTGCGATCGGCTTTTCGCAGTAGATGTCTTTTCCCTCGTTCGCCGCCATGATCGCCGGGATGGCGTGCCAGTGGTCAGGCGTTGCGATCACGACGAGATCGATGTCACGGCGGCCTATGATGTCGCGGAAGTCGTTGTAGTGATCGATACCGCGGTAGAGACCCTGTCCATGTTTCTCGGCATACGTCGTTTCGGCGAGTTCCTTGGCGTTCAGCCGGTGGAGACGGTCAACATCGCATACCGCAACTATCTGGACATCGTCGCGCGGGAGGAAGCGGTGCATATCCGAGACTCCCATACCGCCGCACCCGATACTACCCATGGTTAAACGCTCGCTCGGGGCATCCTTGCCGAAAACGGTTGAGGGGACTATCCAAGGGGCGGCAGCGGCAGCGGCAGACGCGGTCTTTATAAAAGCTCGTCGGCCAAGAGCATTTTTCTTTTCCATTTCAATCATCCTCCGCTGTTTCGCTCACGAAATTATCCGCCCACAGGAGAAACGCCTTTGATGCCGCGTTCCTGATCGCAGGACTTTCGAATTCCTTCGCATCCTTCAACGTCTTTCCGGCTTCTACACCGCCGATTTTCGCGAGCGCTGTCACCGCTGCTATCGCTACGTCTTCGGAAGTTATTTTTTTCTCATCGTTTCCCTTTTTCTCTTCCCCCGCTTCCTTTTTCTTCTGCTCAGCCAGTATATCACGCTCCCAGGTGGAAACAAGACGCGAGAGCGCTCCGACACTTTCTCTGTCGTGCCGTTCTCCCAGGCTGTTGACAATGCCGATCAACGCGAGTCCCTCCGCGTTTTTCAGGGCACCCCGGAGTGCCCTGCCCGCTTCCGGGGAGAGATTACACTCGAGCGCATAACGTGCTATATCGGAGGTTTCCTGGTTTCCGAGCAGCTTCGAGAGGGACGGCACCGATTCTTTCGTTCCCATTAACCAGAGTTGCCGGCAGATGAACTCCTTGCAGTCGTACGTTGCGTCGGAGCTGAGAATCGCGGCGAATTGCTTTTCCAGTTCGAGCAACCCGGTGGAATTACCCCGCGCTTCCCTGACCATGTCTTCGACTATGGTCAGTGCTTCGCTGCTCTCTCCGAACCGGTAGTCGACGATCTTTTGGAGCGCCGGATCGAGATCTGCGGCTGGAGCGGTCAGAGCTCCCATGCAGATCATCGCGAGCACAAGAAGAATCGCGGTGCTTCCCGAGTTTCTCTTGTTGTGGTTGGACACGTTTTCCCCTTTCATTATTAAGGTTCCCGATAGAAAGATGGTGTCAGAGGAAGTTCCTGTTGAAGCAGTCGATACGGTCCCTGAGGGATTATCTTTTTTGGGTCCACAGAAAGCATGACCGTAAAAATCGAAAGATAGTTTAAGATGGATATTCCGCCGGGAGAAGTCAAATAAAAAAACGACGGAATTTTACCCGTGCGTATATTTATCCGGTAGTATTATTGTTGCCTGATCGACGGAGTCGGGTGGGTATGGCCCTATCCCGTTGCCGTCCGCGTTTCAGGATGCCCGGAAAAGCGACATAACCGGCACCGGTATTACCCTTGACAAACAAAATTCTTCCTATCATATTATGAAGACGGAGAAAAAGCATAGTCACCTCTCCCGGTGGAGATCCACAAGAGAGCGTATGACAGTCTGGTATTGCCGGGGATGAGGAGCACCGGTCTGAGTCCAAGTATCCTCTTCGTTATAAGGGAAAACGGTCGCGGTAAAACGGTTTGTTCAAGCGAACAACCCGGTGTTCACTGCACAACCATCGTGTTTTTTCTCCCTGCTTCTTAATCGCCACACTCAACGACAGGTACCCGATAATGGATGAGCCTTCTTCAGTGCCTCCCGATGAAGAATCCGGCACTCAGCATAAAAAAAAGCCGTTGACATCGAAGAACAAGTTTACCAAGGACATCGTTTCCGATGGTATCTTCTCCATCAAGGTGAGCGAGGATATGGCTCTGCGCAACACCCTCAGGAGCGGCCTGGTGGAGGCGCAGGGAAAAAACACCGACAAAATGCCGATGCTTGTTTCCTGGCCTTACTGGCTTGAAGATGGTATTGTCTGTATGTTTGCGAAGGATTTTCACCATATCCTGCATCAGGCGGTGAGAGAAACGGCGCAGAGGCTCGGGGATATTTTCGAGATCGAGGATATGGACGTTGAAACAAAAATCCCGCTTGAAAGGGATGATGCCGAATCCGCCGTTCCGCTCGAAGAGGAAGCCGCCGAGGAAAAAATCGAGAGCGAGGAAGTCGACGACGAGAGGTATGGCGAGGAAGAAGTAACGGAAGCGGATGAAGTTAAGGCAGAAACATTTGAATTCGATACCTTAGAAGCAGAAGAGGTTACTCGAAAGGCCACGGAAGACCCGCAATCCGAGTTCGACGATACTCCTGATGACACCGGCACCGGATAAGGTTGTACGCGAGTCCTGAAGAACAATGCCATACGGGAAGTGTACACAGTCGACAGGCTCACTGCCATACGTCGTGCACAATTGATTTCACCAGCCTGTTACTTCACGAGAACAGTTTTTTTATTCGGGTGTGACTGACAAGGCAACTATTTCATATACAGGAGGACGCGTGAAGCGCTGCATCGTTATTTTTCTTGGCATAATCCTCACCGCCGGCACCGCTGATTCAGGTGAGTTTTTCATTCCCCACGCTCAGATCGATGCTCCGGTTGTTCATGTGGGGAACATACATGTTCTCTCGTGTAAAGACACCTATCTTGTTCTCGATGGATCAATGGGCATGTCCATGCACGTTATCGGCAGCGGTATGCTCCATGATGTGGGAGTCCATTCCCGGGATAATGCACTCGCCGGATGCCATCTTCAGGTGACCATGGTGAGCGGGGGAAAAACCATTGAACTCGATCAATACCATGACCGGGCCGCTCGTCTCCAGATTATCGACCAGGGGAGCGGCCGGGTGGCGGCACGATCATTTTTTACCCTGTACGATGAGAACGGCATTCCCCATGGCAGCGGAACACTGGACATGTACGTATACGAAGGCAGGATTCACCTGCTGCCCAGCTTGCATATCGATGATGAAGGCGGCGACACCTTCATAACGAGGGCGGGTTTCACCACCGAAATCCCCGGCGGGAATGTCGAGTTGATTTCCGAAGGGATGAAGCTCATGCCGAAGGAGGGGAAACGCTCCGTTTCCTTCGGCGATGATTCCTCTGGTTTCAGTGTCATGGTGAACAACCTGGGACGCCCTTCGGTAAAAATCGGCTGGCTGCGGAACAAGTATCCCCCATGGATGTACCTCCGTGAAATCGACACGAATCCCGAAACGGACGAACTCTACGAGAAATGGCCCCCGTGGATCACCCAGCGCGGCGGACCGCTCAGCTGGATACCGTCCAAAACCGCCGGCCTGTCCGCGGACTATACGGGGCACAAGGCTGAAAGACTCTCTTTTTTCTGGGTTGACGGTGATTCGCTGGAAGTACCCGCGGGCAGCTATTACAAGCTGAACGGAACCATGGCGCTGTTCCTCGGGGAAAACGGATTCGATGCGGATGCTCGCTGGAAGAATCACCGTGAACCCCAGAAACCTTCGTTTACAACGGGTGTTTTTCGCTACTACAATGAATTCGAGGGTGTATATGAAGTTGATTCAACGGGTGGTGACGTTGCTGTCACCTTCAGCAACACCAAGGGAGTGTCCGATCTGCCGTTTTTCGTGCGGGTATGGAATCTTGCCGGCAGAAGGGCATACGAGGCACGAATGAACGGCAAGGTCATTCCCTCAAGCCTCTACAACGATGGCGATATAGTAGAAGATCCCATGGTGTCGATCGTAAAGAATGCCTCGGGGCCGTCCAATATAGCCGGTCTCGCCTTTAAAATTCTGAAGGGAGATCGGGCGAAAATCACCCTGACGGGAAAACCTGGTATGCAGTTCACCTACCAGATGTATTCGGACCTCGAAACCTACGAGGCCTGGACAGACAACTGCGGTGCCGATCCCCTCTTCCGTTTTCACCTGACACGCGGATCCCTCTACCACGTGACGCTTCCGGGGAAAGAGGACTATGCGATTTTCAAGCTTCCCCTGTTCTGGATCAAGAATGGGGTCAATACCAATACCTTCATGAACAGCCCCCGCGGTTTTACCGTCAATGCGAATGGGCCCGACCGCATCAGTTTCACCCTCACCTCGGTGAACCTCCATGCGACCGGATTGTCGACGTATACGGTGACAGCGCGCAGTCTCGCGGGACGGCTGTCGTTTGATGTCACGGCTGATTTCACCGCGCTCGGCAGCATGAAGACGTGGACATCGCTTGAGTACTGCGATCTCTATCCTTTCGATACGGTGTACCGGAGAATATTTCACTATGACGACGTGACATTCCTGAAGGAAAACGGTGAATTCGACCGTGTGGGAACGGGCGCATGGAGCGGCCGGTTTGAAACCCATGAAGAGACAGATCGGCTCGGATACTATGCCGAGTCGGTGCCCCGCGAAGGCCCCGGGAACAGGTGTCCCGATTCTACCGATGGCGCCGTATGGATTCTGGGCGACAACCCGGAACGGGGGAATATCATGTACCGCCGTGGATTGTGGACACCGTCGAAGGGCGCACGATCGGTCTTTTCACTCTGCAACGCCTGGGTTGACATCCATAATGCGGTGGTGCGTGCCGATCCCCATGCCCCGGAGCATCTGGACTATACCGTGGAGGTGTTCGGGGGGGCGATTCCCCCACCCGATGAACTCACTGCCATGTATCGTGCCGCGGCAGGCGGCGGGAAATCGGGCAGGGTAACACGGGTGGTGTACGACGAGAGCGGGCATATTACGGGATTCGAGCGCTCGAAGTAAGCCTTCACCCCTGCCCGGCATGGCCTCACTGGTTTTCGGTGACACGAGTCAGCTCGGTTACGTTGCTCCGTGTGAAGAATCCGTCGAATCCGTCGTAGCGATGGATATATTCTGTGACGAGGAGGGTATGTTCGGAAGCGGTGCTGAACGTCTGCTTCAGCCCGTCTTCCGGAGAGCCGAGCAGGGGACTGAGGAATTCGAGACCGTCTTTTTTCAGCGCACCGAACGTCCACTCTATCTTCTCCGTAAAGAAGGCAAGGTGGTGGGTACGGCTGCCGTAGTTTTGGATGAATTGCTCGGTCGGGCCTGACGGTCCTTCATCGACGTAGGATGAAATACCCGAGGTGAAGACGAGGGCGAAATCCTCCGGGCTCAGCCGGGTGACACTGGTGATGGAGTTGAGCGATTTTACATAGATGGCGAATGAGAAGGTGTAGTTCGTCACAAGCATCAACTCGATAACCGCCGAAGCGCGATTTTCTGCCTTGACCCGTAAGGCCGCGTGATCGAGCATCCCGATGTTTTTCAGGTGCGGGACCGATGGCTTTTCAGAATGCCAGTCGAGGAGGTGCGCATCAGAAGGGGAGTAGTTACCCCGCTCGCCATGCCATTGAATGAATCCAAGCGCATTACCGGTGAAGGGTGATGGTGGCGTTTGGATGAAGGAGAAATGCGGATAGCGGACTGGTTTATCGGTGGTGAAACATATCCCGCGCGCTTTCTGGATAGCCGAAAATGCTTCGATATCGGGTGTACCGAACACGAATGTTTCGAGGCGGGTGTTGGGATGGTTAGACGCTTTTGGAAACCGGTTGAACGGTGCGAAAGGATTTATCCCGTCACCGCGGGTACGGATGAGTATGTCGGCAGACTGGTTCTTTTTCAGGACGCTGGTGGTGAAGTTTGATTCCTCGAACGTTCCATCGAGAGCATAACCGGTGTACCTGAGAAGTTCTTCAACCGCGGGACGATGCCGTTTTGGCTCGGTGTTGATAACGACACAGTCGAGTCCGTACACCAACTCCTCGAGCCCGTGCTTTTTCCGCTCCTCGTGAATGATGGGGAGATACTCATTAATGACGGTGTCGGTATTCTCCGAAAAGTTCGCCTGCGGCACGGATGCTCCGCAGAGCGGGCAGGTTTTGGGTGATACGGTTTCGAATATCTTCCTGCACGCCAGGCACATGTTCATGCTCGCAACTCTCCCGCGACAAAAGGACAGGTGATATTTTGCCGTGTGTAAAAACAATACTACCTTTTCGCCGATAATCCTATATAATTTATTGAGGTGCTTTTCACCAACGTCAATTGATTCGGATTCGATTGCAGACAAAGAAAAAGGCTCTCTCCGGAGCCGTTGTGTCGAGATACTGAATATGGCGGAGAGGCAGGGATTCGAACCCTGGGGCAGCTTGTGGCCACCACTCGCTT
>CAYWBT010000075.1:0-12653 GCA_964456585.1 uncultured bacterium | reverse complement strand
TGATCCATCCGCCGGTTATCCGGTCGTCGAGAATATCCTCTATCGCCTGCCCCATGCGTGCGGACGCCTTGCCACCCCCGACAACATACACATTCCGGTAGGTGTCCGCGGAATAGGTCTCCCCATCGATCACAATTGCATCACCCTCGATACGCACCCTATCACGTATGCACCGGTCGGGATCCGCAGCCTTGACCGCAGTTAAAAAAATGCTTTGTGCCGTTGTTCGTAAATCCATCGTATCGTATTGTTTACCAGGGAGATGCGCGTTGTGCCCGGTTAAGGAATAATCTGGCTATCGTGATTTTTGGCGTTATACGTTCAGCTCTGTCGCTTCACGGGGAGTATCCTTCTCACGGGCAAGTATCGGTTCCACTTCTGCGGCGATGAATTCTTCAACCTGCTCGGCAGCCCTGCCCGTATAGCGTGCGGGTTCCATTATGTGGGCAAGCTCATCCCCGCTCAAATTGAACACCGTCGAACGGGTAATCTGCTCAACCAGGTCATTCTCGCCGTCACCCGTCTTCATGCGCCGTGCAGCCTCATGGGCCATTTTTCTGACCTCCTCGTGGAGCACCTGACGGTCGCCGCCTTTTTTCACCGCCTCCATGATGATATTCTCCGTAGCGATGAACGGCAGTTCCTGCATGATATGACGGGTTATGACCGCCGGGTAAACCACCAGACCGGAGGTGACATTCATGGCGATCCTGAGCACTGCGTCCGTTCCGAGGAATCCCCCGGGAATGGCGAGCCGCTTGTTTGCAGAATCATCCAGGGTGCGCTCAAACCACTGCGTGGCGGCGGTATTTGCGGGGCTCGATTCGAGTGATATAACATACCGGGCGAGTGAATTTATCCGTTCGCACCGCATGGGATTTCTCTTGTACGGCATGGCTGAAGAACCGACCTGGGTGGTCTCGAATGGTTCTTCGATCTCCTTGAGATGGGCAAGCAGACGGATATCGTTCGCCATTTTCGAAGCAGACTGGCAGATTCCGGAGAGAAAGGCCGCCACCCGGGCATCGACTTTTCTCGTGTAGGTTTGTCCGGTCACCATGAAACGTTCGGGAAAACCCATTTCCGAACTCACCAGTTCATCGAGCCGCTTGACTTTCTCATGATCCCCTTCGAAGAGATTGAGAAAGGAAGCCTGCGTACCGGTTGTCCCCTTAACTCCCCTGAACCTGAGGGTGGACGAAAGGTATTCGAGATCATGGTAGTCAACGACAAAATCATGGAGCCAGAGGGAGGCGCGCTTCCCGACTGTGGTCAACTGGGCAGGCTGAAAGTGAGTAAATCCAAGGGTCGGCATCGCCCTGAACTCAAGAGCGAAATCCCGCAGGTTGCGTATCACATTGATAAGGCCCCTCCGGATGATCCCCAGGGCATCCCTGATCTGAATGAGATCGGTATTATCACCGACAAACGCCGAGGTTGCCCCGAGATGAATGATCGCCTTTGCGTTCGGGCACTGGTCACCGAAGGTGTGGATATGGGCCATGACATCGTGGCGAAACTGTTTCTCATACCGAGCCGCCGCTTCGAAATCGATGCCATCAATGTGCGATTCGAGTTCCTCAATCTGCTCGCGGGTGATGGGAAGACCGAGTTCTCTCTCTGCCCTGGCAAGTTCACACCAGAGTTTTCGCCAGGTGGTAAATTTCTTCTCCGGAGAAAAAACATAGCTCATCTCCGCCGAGGAATACCGGGTGATGAGAGGATTTTCGTAATGGTTAGTATTTTTCTTTTCTGTCATCAGAAGAGCCGCACCTTGAACTTCATGTCCTTCGTGTACTTTCCGGGATTAGTCTTGAAATCGATGAGAAACGAATCTATATGTGCGTTTGTCTGTCGCAGTTCCTCGTACAGGTCATCCTGTTTGATCAAACGGGCGAGCGTGCCGTTTCCGGACTGCATATGCACCGCGAGCGTATCGATAATCACTGCCAGGTTCTCCGTCCCCTTCAACAGCACCCCTACCTGTTCAGAGGCTTCGTTGAAACTATCAATCGCCATCGACAGACGGTTATCATTCGAATCAACGAATTTGTTTATGCCGTTTGCAGCGTCATCGAGATTCCTGAGCGTCCGTTTCAGCGGTTCACGGTTCTCGACCATAACGTTCCGATAGGTATCAACCGCTTCCGAAAGTTTCTGAAACGTCTGTTCAAAGCGCTCGGAAAGTCCGACGATATCGAGATCGTTATCGAGTTTTTCGCCAATACTGTTCAACCGCTCTATCAGGTTACCGGCTGTGATTACCAGATCACCAAAACCGGTGCGTTCGCTGCCCCGGTGGATTTTTTTATGGTCGAGTTCGCCGTCCATTTTCCCCGGGACGATAACAAGCGCCTTGTCACCCATAAGTCCGATATCATCGATGATGAACTCGGTATCAGGGCTGAGTTTGATATAGTCAGCATAAAAACGTATCAACGCAGTATTGTTCCCGCTGAGAGAAACGTTGGTGATCTCGCCGATCTTTATACCCGACATGTGCACCGGATCACCCCCGGTTACCCCACTCCCGTCAACGAATTCAACTTCCATTCTCATCTTCTTGGTCGCCGGATTATAATTCTTCACCCATAGCGTCCCCCCAAAGAGAGCCACAAGGGCAATCAGGGTGGCGAATCCGACTTTAAACTTTGTGAATGCAGCAGAACTCATTTTTCCATCTCGTTAGAGTTTCGATAGAACGTCAACGTTTTCGTGGTGCGGCAGGTCACGGAAATCCAGTTGAACGCCCGACTCGCTGAGTGATTTGATATAGTTACTGTCCTCTTCGTCCACGTAGAGGTAATCCAGTATCTCGCGCTTTCCTCTCGCCGAGTGCATCCCGCCGATATTAAGTGTCGATATATGCGCCCCATCCTGCAACGCCGCGTAGGCATCGCGAGGAAATTCGAACAGCACATACGAGGGACGTGCATCGGATTCAAGCCTGTTGATGACCCGGGCAGCATCTGCGACAGCGACAACCTCTCCTTTTATCGTATCAGGAAGTGCCGCGAGACAGAGTTCACTCTCCCACTCCGAAGCGGCAATATCATCGGACACGATGATGATAAGGTCTGGCTTTACAGATTTACCCCAGCCTTCTGTAACCTGTCCATGGATGAGCCGATCATCGACTCTAAATAAAAGTACCGGCATGGGTGATCCCAGAGAAAAACAGTTCAGCGTTTCCAGCTCATTAATCCGCATTACGAACACTGCCGGAGACAAGCGCACCGGCTCTTCTAAAACATCTCCACCGGCGGTAAAGCTTTTAAATCCCTATCCGCGATGTTTCGCATCTCAGCAGTAAAAAAAACGAAACAACGGTCCTAATCAGTTTTTATCCCCCGCTTGCCATCGGTCACCATGACATCAGGAAACTCGTCGAACGAAACGGTTTCCCGCTTATTCATGAACGAGAGGAGCATGGGGAGATTCAAACCAGAGATAATAAAGCACATGGATACTCGTGCCAGCTTTGCTGCACGCCAGCACGAACCACCATACGCATCAACAAAAATGATTGTGCCATCATGCGCAGAGCCGGCAGCTACTTTCCGTATTTCATCGGCAAGGTCATTCGTGGACAGACCGTCGTTGGATAAAAAAAGGATGTGTTCACTCGAACCGACTATTGATTCCAGCGCTCGTAAAAAACCCTCCCCAATATCCCGGTGTCCGACAATTATTCCTTGTATCACTGTGTCGTTTTTCTTTCATTCGATTTGATTTTATCAAGCTGGCGGTTCGCCAGTTCTTTTGCGGCATCGTATCCGCTCGTTTTCAAAATATGGTTAAGGGCTATCGATTCAACGATTACTGCAATATACTTGCCCGGATAAAGCGGTATCTCAACACCCGAAATATCGACATCGAGTATGGTCGAAATATCCTGGCTCATACCGGTTCTGTCCATGGAGCGCTGGTCGTCCCAGTCAACGAGTTGGACTTCGATCTCGATGCGCTTATATAACCGGACAGCCCTGATACCAAACATCTGTTGAACATCAACAATACCCACACCACGGATTTCAAGGAGGGAACGTGTCAGCTCGTTGCCCATTCCCACGACGACACCGCGAGACTTACGAACAATATGAACAATATCGTCGGCGACGAGTCTATGGCCACGTTCAATGAGATCAAGGCTGACTTCACTCTTTCCGATTCCGGGTCGTCCCGTGAACAACATGCCGACACCATAGACGTCCATGAGGGTTCCATGAAGCGAGGTGGTCGTTGCATATATATCTTCCAGGTAGTAACTGAACAGATGCAGGAACTGGGTCGTTGGAAGTGAAGTGACGATGAGTGGGATAGCTTTTTCATCGCATATTTCTATGAAGTCCGGTGTTGGGTATTTATCATTGGTAAAGAGAATGAATGGAAGATCGAATTGGCAAATGATCTCGAATGCTTCCTTTCTTTCCTTTTCCTTAAGGGTTTTGAGGTAGAGTATCTCGGTATTCCCGATGATCTGTACACGATTGTAGGTAAACAGGTCAACAAAACCTGCAAGCACCAGCCCTGGCCGATTCACCTCGAGGGAAATGATAGCATTATCCAACCCGTTCTTTCCACCCACAAGGGTGAGGCTGAGTTTGTCCTTATATTCCTGAAAAAAAGTACCTGTTTTTATATAGCCCACGCTGAAACCTCGTTTATTTGATCGTGTCGATTTCTTCAGATTCCTCGGCTTCAGGAAAAGTGCCCAGTGTGGTGATTCGATGGTCAACAACCTTGCTCTTCAATTTCTTTAACTGTATTTTCGCCTTGTCCAGCGCTGAATCCAACGCTTTTATCTGGATATAATCCTCGTGTGTGGCAGTAATAACCGTACCCGGAACCCGTAGTGCAATTTCTACTTTATAGATCGAATTTCGCCGGTCAAGAATGACATTTGCATCAACGATATGAGGATGAAATCGTGCTAATTTCTGCAGTTGACTTTCGATCGACACCTTGAATGCCTCGGTGTAACTGTCGTGTCTTGAGGTAATCGAAACGGCAAAATTGTACGATTTTTTCATGATATCCACTCCACAATAAGCAAAGTAATTCCAACCAAATATCCGCCCCGACCAGGGACGAAACCTTCCTCAGTAACTCTGGTACAAAAACATGACCACCGTGTAATACGCTCTCAAGGGTAGACAAATCACTGATGTCGACGAGAGTTTTCAATTCAATATTATGGCAGATAATATATAAACATTTATAGTTTTTGGTTATCTAATAATTGTCTCGTCCTTGACAGTAATCAACCATACATTTCAGAGCAGGGCGCGTGATGATAATTTACCACCACCTGTTTAAATTAAATAAAAAAACAGGCTGTAATCAATGTATTTTAATTACAGGATATCCTCCTTCCCGTTCCTCGCAGATAACCATCATCCCGAGGAATCATACAGAAAGTTGAATGTTCATATGATGTTACATGACGTTGGTCCTCTCCCATCAACACGGTAAAAAGAGTCTCCTTCTGAATTATAACTTCAGAATCTTCTCTCTCGGTCGTTTTCCAGTGTTTACCTGTCAAGAAGTGCCCGGTACTGTTCCAACTCCCGGATCATTCCGTCCATATCTGAGAATTCGGGCTTCACAACGATTCCGGTAATACCACACGCCAGAAGTCGCGTCAGATTATCCTTCCCGACCGAACCGTGGATTACGACCGGCGCGGATACCTGTGAAACAAAATTCTCCAACAGTTTTTCCTCGCTGTTTCGGCTCCGCCCCTCCCTGAATACTGGACCGACAACGTACACATCTGCACCGGCATCAACCACTTCTGATACTTGGCAGTCGAGAGATACCGAATACCCCACGACAAAATGCATCCCCGCTATAGAACGACAGGTCCGTACCGGGATGTCATGGGGTCGAATCCAAATCCCATCGGCTTCTGCCGCGAGGGCAATATCGACTCTCCCACTGATCAGAGACGTTGCATGCATCTCATACGCAGCGGACGCCAGGACACTGGCATTCTTTACCATTTCTTCGTCGGAAGATACTGTATCACTGTAAACCACCGTTTTACCTCCGGCCCTGATAACGACACGAGCCAGGTCGGACAGTGTGCATTCAGCCGATAATTCACGGTGGATAACTACCGTGAGTTTTAACCGTTCCCGGTTGATCAGGTCTTCCCGATGGATGCGGGAAAAGAGCACTTTCTCTATATCGTAGAGCTGAAACCGGATGTCTTTGAATCGTTCAGAAAGTGCGGGGAACACAAGCTTGGAAAATTCCTCAAGGACACGTACTGCTTCCTGGGCACGGGAAGCATTCGCCTTCGTCATGGCGGCAATGTCCGCTCGGTCTTTTTCAGAAGGAATTTCCCCGGTGCGGAGAACATCACGTTCCGAATCCCGGGCAAACAGAAGGCTTTTGCCCATGGTGTCGTTGCTGTTGACAATGCGAACGATGGAATGACGGATTTCCTTGATCCGACGGGTAAGATCTTGGTCATTGAAGATCATCCGCGCCGTTTCTTCGAGGAGGCGAATACCCTCAACGGCTCGGTTTACATTCGCATCAAGGAGTCGTAATACTTCGGCATCGGGCATGCAGCGGTTCCCGTTCAAAAGAGAGAATAAATCGCCCCGGTTATAGTGCTCATCGCAACCGTGAGGGTGTCATGAGAATAAAAAAAAACCGCTCACATCACGGAGATGATCTGAAGCATAGGACGAACAGAGATCCTCTCATCTCACAAGTGCTGCGCGGAAAATGTTTAATCACGTTGTGCGTAATGCTATTCCCGGTTATGTCTTTACTCTCACCATGTTCAGAGCGGCGGGCGAGAGAAGTATTCACGGTGATCTCGTATGGCAGGTGACAGGTTATTCCTCGGAAGGTTTTGATAAATCGATATCCAGGTGGCCTTCCCCCTTTTCCTGAACAATCTTGACCATCCACCCACTGATATCTTTACCATGCACCTTGATTTTTTTCGGATGTTTTTCGAGTACCTTTGTTGCGGGATTCAGTCCCGAACATTCTCCCTTTATATCCCGGCAGAATATCCACTCGGTACTCTCATCGGCATTTCTCTGGTTCATTTCAATCACCTGTCTTAATAATTTTTCTTTCATAGTTGTCTAAGACCTACCCGGCGTATACGATACCGATAAATATGGATTTTTATACTTCTCTGATATAATATAAGTAATATTTCAAAATTAATGCTCCAAATTTTAGTGAAAAACGGCTGGGTAGCGTCTTTCCTCCTTCTTTCGACTCATGAACCCCTTCACGAGTTCCATAAAAATTCCAATGTCCTGGTCGAGGTCAAGATTTATACCGTCATAGAAGAATACCCGGCACGGAATGCCATGGTGATCCTCGGAAAAGGAGGGATACACCGCTTCACTTACGATTCCGTTCATACAAGCAAAGGGGCTGATGTCAACCAGGCCGTCCACACCCTTTGTGTAGAGATACCCTGCCCTGCCGAGACTCAGCGCCATTTCGCCGTGTGCCCCTTTCAAGGGAAGATAGGGTTCTGCAAATTGAGCAACAATCTCAGTATCCGCAGGCTCCTCGTAGCCGACAAAATCATCATGAAACGGCTTGAGCAACTGGTGTTCGTACTGTTTCATAAAGTGGTTCTTGATGAGCGACACCGCCATCTGGAGAGAATACTTCTTTCCCAAGCGTTTCATGGTGTTTCTACTGCTCCAATCGGTGTAAAAAACCCATTCGCCAACATCGGCAATCCAGGTTTCCGCACCGTTCTTTTCCAGTTTTCTGATCATATCCTCGTTCGCAAACCTGTTATGACGACAGAAGATTTCGCCTAGGACTCCGATAAGTGGTTTGCCCTTTATATAATCAGCGTCGATTGCTCGGAAATCTTCCCGCGAGGCGGTGAGGACGTCGCACAGGAGCGCAAACCGCTTCTTAAAGCTGAGACCACCTATTTCCAGGAGACGTTCGACGCGTTCGAGGTTCTGTTCATAGACAGTATCTGTTGTGCCTTTTACATTTTCATACGGGCGGGTTTTCAGGAGCAACTTTCGCAGGATATCAGCGGCGAGGAGTCCGGTGAAGGCATTACGGTAAAAGTCTTTTGAAACCTTGCCAATCTCGCCGTAGCTATCCTTCGAGGACGGAGAAACGATCATGACCTCGTTCATCCCGAGTTTATTTAATACGGCACGCAGCAACTGGCAATACTGGCCAAAACGGCATGGACCATTAGCGGAGGGCATGAGAAAAGCGGTCTTGGCGGGATCAAATCCTTCGGTTTCTGTGATTTTCAGGTAATCTCCTAGTGTGATCTTTTCAGGCAGGCACTCTTCGCCGGACGAATACATGTTGCCAAGTTCGAGTGTCCGTGTATCCGATGGCGGCGTCACCATTGAATCAATACCAACCGACCTGAATACCGCGGCCATCATCCTCGCACCGGCGCGCGTCATAGGGTGAATGTACAACGTCCTGTTTTTGAGTGGTATGGTTGTATTGCTCATGGTCGTCATCTCATGTTTCGAGGAAGCCCTTTGAATCCAGGTATGCCTCGCACCTCGTCATCATTCCCGCGTCATTCGAATGGCCATCAAACTGCAGCACCAGGAACGGTCGCCCCAGGGCATCGCGAATAAACTGCTTGATGAATGAATCCGGCCCACACTTGAAATTGGTCACATAGATTATATCGAAGTTCGGCTGTTGTGCAAGTTGGACTGCCACCTGGAGTATTTTCATCCCGTAATTCCAAAACATATTTGAATTTATCTTACTAATATCGATTCCCTTACTATTGATGAAGTCCATGGGAATGACATTGATCCCGTAAATACCTGCAAGTTTTGATGCCACCGAGAGATTGATTGTCCGGTCGTAGATATTGTACGGTCTACCGATAAGTACAATAGCCTTTTCTCCCGATTCACGGATGGTTTCGATCGCCTTCATACCCGCAGTGTAGTTTTCACTCTTAAACTCTTCCTGCGCGCGATAGGCCCGGTCAACCGCCCTGTCGGAAACGGAGCGGGTAATCCCGAGTTTTTTCATCCACTCGAAAAGCTGTTTCTTTACGTTTTTCACACCATCGGCGAAATACACTGTGGGTCTGATGAACCGGTGGCGCTGAGCGTGAAAAGCCGGCGAGTGTTCAGCGACAAACGGGAGCGTCGATCCCCAGACGCATACCCACGACTCGGTTCCGGACGAATCGCTTTTCTCGGAATTCGTTATATTCGGGAGCCACACATAGTCGACACCTTTTTCCAGAAGATACTTGATATGCCCCAATGCTACGGTGATAGGATAACAAGGCTCGGAAACAATGCTCTCGATACCCATGTTTGAGATTACCGTGTTCGTCGGATCGGACAGAATGGTGGAAAATCCGCATTCAGTAAGGTAGGTATTGAAGAAGGGAAACTTTTCGTAGGTATACATCGACAGGGGAATGCCGACTGTCGGACCGGTCGGTCCAGTGTCCGTATAGGTTTTTTTCAGATTTTTTTCGCGGACATTGTACAGATCATCGATGACCGGTGTCCGGTCGATTTTCTTTCTCTTACGATACCTTTCGGAACACTTATCTCCCCAGTACGTTTTTTCACCGTCAACCGTGAACTCCTGCACCGTACAGAAGTTACTGCATCCCTTGCAGGTAAACTCACGGAGGCTGTAGTCGATCTTCGACAGGTCGAATCCCTTGAATGTCGTCTGGGCACCAGTTGATTCCATCTTTCGCTTCGCAAGGAGAGCAACACCGATCGCACCGATGACACCATTGTACGGTGGAACAACAATTCTCTTCCCGGTTACCTTTGCAAAAGCGGCGGCAACCGAATCATTGTACGCGGTTCCCCCCTGAAAAAATATCTTGTCGCCGATCTTGCGGTCTCGTACAACGCGGTTCAGGTAGTTATGGACAACGGCATAGGCGAGCCCGGCCATGACATCTTGCTTACGCGCCCCACGCTGCATGTAGGAATGGACATCGCGCCCCATAAACACCGTACAGCGTTCACCCATGAGGATGGGATGCTCGGACGAGAGTGCCTTTTGGGCAAATTCAACCTTAATACTGATTTCAAGCTCTTCCGCCTGTTCTTCGAGGAACGAGCCGGTTCCCGCTGCACAGGCGTCATTCATGGTGAAATCCACCACGATACCGTCTTCGATCGAGATGAACTTGGAATCTTGGCCGCCAATCTCGAAAATCGTATCCACCTCGCTCTGTAGCATCGTATGGCTGATATGGAGGGCACCTGTCTTGTGTGCAGTGATCTCGTCATTGATCGTATCAGCCCCGACAAGGATGCCGATCAGTTCCCTGCCAGAACCAGTCGTGCCCACACCCCTGATTTCAATTTTGTCGCCGATCTCACGGTCTATCTCCCGCAATCCTTCGCCGACAACCTCACGCGGACGAGCATTTGTCCGGGTGTAAATCTCCTTGATCACACTCCCCTCGTTATCGATCACAACGAGATTCGTGCTCACTGAACCGATATCGATTCCGAGATAGACCGGCACTTTCCCCTTTGACTCAGGGAAGTTGAACGGGGTTACTTTCTCACGCAGCAAAACAACATTATCGAGCGAAAGCTGTTCGGTGTAGGGAAATTCTTCCGAAACATTCACCCGGTCCCCGGTATCCAGGAATAAGTTCTGCGGCTCCTGGAGAATTTTCAGCGCCGAGCCGATGGCGCCCAGCCAGTTCATCGTGTCGGACACGATTAATTCGCGGTCGTCGAGGCCGAAGACCTCCTTCATCGCCCAGATCATTCCCGTATTCATGGAAACACCGCCGATAAAGAGCACCGGTGGAACAATTTTTTTACCGCGGCTGATCACACCCTTGAAATTACGGGCGACCGCGTTGCACAAACCTTTAAGAACTTCATCTGGCTGGTAACCGCGCTGCTGGGCATGGATCATGTCGGACTTGGCAAAGACGGAACATCTTCCGGCGATCTGAGCTGCTTTCCCCGCACCGACAACGATATCTCCCACATCCTCGATCTTGAACCTGAGACGTGACGACTGCTGATCCATGAACGCACCGGTTCCCGCGGCACAATCACCATTGGTACCATAATCGACAATTGAGTATCGATGATTGCCGGAACCGGTATCGAGGAGAATGTATTTCGAGGTCTCTCCTCCCATTTCAAATATAGTGCGAACACCGGGATGGCAGAGGTTAACCGCTTCGACAATGGCGGAAAATTCATTGATTACAGGGGCATTAAACCGCCTACCGGCAAGCTTTCCACCGGAGCCGGTCAGCGAGAGGACGACGTCTTCTTCGCCGATAATATTTGTTATCGAGGAGAGGAGTTCCTCGACTGCATCGAGGGGGCGGCCCTTGATGCGCCGGTATTCTGAGAGTACGATATGATACCCGGATTCTTCGGGAACAGAGGATAAACGGAAAAACTGTTTCGTCTGCGCGAGTTTTTCGAGCGACTCGTGCTCCGATGTGCTGATCACGGCAGCCTTGATACTCACCGCTCCGATGTCTATACCAATACCAATTTTCATAATATTTTTAAAATGATATGTAATTTATTGTGATTTAACCAGTTTCACGCGCAAACAATTTATACTTCCCGGGCATATCAGTCAAGGAAAATTATTTTTTTCTGCCTGCGGTCTCCATATAAAGATAAGTATCAAGATATTAGAGAGATAAAAGATATTTACGAACGGTGTTCGATGGCTGTTCCTCATACCGGTTTTCAAATGCCCTGTCCGTTATTGAGCGGCAATCAGAAGATTTCCCTCCTCGCGAGCGAGCTATCTTTCTAACATTCCGGGAAAATCCTTCAACGGTGACCATCAATTTTTGAGATTGTGATATCCTTTTGCGTCTGGTACTTCCCCTTCTTATCGGCATACGATGTTTCGCACATACCATCCCCACCGAGAAAAATCACCTGGGCAATGCCTTCGCCACTGTACAGTTTAACCGGATAGCGGTTCACATTCATGATCGATATGGTAACAAATCCTTCCCATTCCGGTTCAAACGGCGTGACATTCACCAGCACACCGCACCGTGCGTAGGTTGATTTCCCGAACGTGATGGTGAGAATGTCACGAGGAATTCTGAAGTACTCGACGGAGGTTGCAAGCACCGATGAATTCGGTTCCAGTTCAACCACCTCGGTAGTGACATCGGTATAGAGATTATCGCCCTGCGCCTTGGGATCGAGAACACCCGACCCGGAATAAAACTTGAACCGGTCCGCGATGCGCATATCGTATCCATATGATGAGAGCCCGTATGAAATGATACCAGGGCGCGACACTCCCTCCGCGAAGGGCTCGATCATCCCGTGTTCCATGGCCATCTTTCGTATCCAGGTATCGGGCTTAACCATGGCGCCCTCTTTCCCGGGTCACCTCGCAACCGTCCCCCTCATCCGAATGGTGATTCATGACGTAGGTGGCAGTTTCCAGGACACGTTTGGTAACGTCCTCCCTGGAACCGGTAAGCGACGCACCTGCAGCTTTCAGGTGCCCGCCGCCACCGAGTTTCGCGGCTATTTCGTTGGCTGGTACGCTGCTTTTCGAGCGAAAACTCACCTTAAAGAGATTTTCGTCCTCCTGAATGAAGAGAACCGCAAGCTGTATATCCCTGATAATCCTGATGTGGTCGATGATACCGTCCG
>CAYWBT010000074.1:9612-12670 GCA_964456585.1 uncultured bacterium | reverse complement strand
AGTATATGACGGATACTGGTGATTTGACGGATCTTCAGCGGTATGCTTCAGAACCTCTATGATGTGTTCCGGTGTCGGAATATCTGGATCGCCAACACCGAGATTGATAACATCTTTGCCGGCATTCATTGCATCGCGCTTCATCTCGTCGATGGAAGCAAAAAGATAGGGGGGTAACTCCTGGAGACGTTCAGCCGGGAAAATATCATGTGCCATTCAGATACCTTTCAAACGACATAACGCTGGGAAAATTGGGAATATTTTTAGTATGAGCTAAATAACTAATATAATATAAATTAAAAATAAAACAAATATTTAATAGATAAAAACACTCGATATTATAGTCTTAATTTATGTAATATGTTGAATTACTTGGGAATAAGAATTATTATATGTACGTGAAGCTTCTAGCTGTATAAACGGTAAATGATGGGAAAAAACGTGAATGAAGAATACCGTACGGGAGAATTTACCCTTTTCTACTGGTATCATATTCCGTATCATGATCGTGAGAGAGAGATGAAACAGATTTTTCGGGCACCCGGGAATGAGATGCTCCCTTTGTTCGCTGCCCGGGCTCCCTTCATCTGATGAGTCAGTTATAGTGAAAGGAACGCTTGTATGAACCGAATTCCAGCAGGAATCCAGGAATTATTTCTCGCGCTTGCTAGTATGGCGTCGTTGATGCTAACGGACTGTCTCGTTTTCGCAGAGGAGCGTGCGGGATTAGGAACAGACGAACGGATCAAAGCATTCTGTATAGATTTCAACTGGATGAAAGGCAGCACCTTCGCAACGCCGGGGCTCTATGCCCAGGCTTCTCCGGAGGCCCATCTTCAGTGGTACCGCGATCTGGGTGTTAACACCATTCAGACCTTCTGCGTGAGCTGCAACGGCTATTCATGGTACCGTGGCACCGTCGCGCCTGTCCAGCCCGATATGAAGGGAGATTTCCTCAAGGAGATAACTGAACTCGGGCATCAGGCCGGCATGCGGGTGATGGGGTACTTTTGTATTGGTGCCAACGCCTTCTGGGGTGAAACCCGTCCCCGGCTCAGTTACGGAAATCCGCGCAACAAGACCCATATTCCCCTGACAAGCGAGTACCTCGATTATCTCTGTGCGGAGATTGAAGATGTGCTGACAGTGACCGATATAGACGGCTTCATGATCGATTGGATGTTCCATGTCATCCACTTCGACCGTTTGCGCTGGATGCCGTGCGAGCAGGAGATGTACCGGGAACTCTTCGGTGAACCGTTTCCCGGCAAAGACGCCGTGGACGAGAAGCGGGAGATCGAATTCCGGCGGCGTGCAGTGGCCCGCGCATGGTCGAGAATATACGAGACCGCGAAATCCGTCAAGCCGGACTGCATTCTCTGGCTGAGCAGCCACCAGCTCGACCATCCCCAGGTGACCGGTCTTGCCATGTTCGGTGAAGTCGACTGGCTGATGAACGAACATCCCGATCCCGCGAAGATCGATGCGGTCAGGGGAGCGGCCGGGCAGCACACCAGGATTATTCAGTGCCTGAGCGGCTGGGGCGAGATGCATGATGCGGATAAACTTCTCAGCGATCCGCGTTTTGGGAATGCAGGATTTTATGGATTCGCAATACCGAGTCCGGTAACTACCCTTCCCCCGACTGCGCAGGAGGATCCGAGCCTCGCCGGGAATGCCAGAAACATCGAGATCATTCGGAAGGCGTTCACAGCGAAAAACCCATAAATCAGGTGAACGAGCCGCGGGAAGTTTTCATACACGGTTCACTGAGGATTCGGGAATACTTCTGCCCTAGTGTGCGAGTATATCCCTACATGAGGTCGATCGGATCAACATCCACCGTGATGTGTACTTTACCCGTGGCATATCGGTCGATGATGCCGCGCAGATAGGGTTGTATCTTGTACGGCCGCAAGGATTTTATCAGGATATGCATACGGTTTCTGCCCCGTTTCCTCGCGACAGGAGCATCGACCGGCCCGAGTATTTCGATAGTGTCCGGTACCTGGGAACGCAGGTGCGCCGTGATCTTCTCCGCAGTATGTGCGAGGATTTTCGGAAATTCTGATGAGAGTTCAACGAGGATGAGCCGCGAGAAGGGTGGGAAGCTGAGTTCCTCTCTCGCCTGGAGTTCCATTACCGCAAATGCTTGAAAATCCTGGCGCGATGCCATTTCAATCGCATAGATTTCAGGATTAAACGTCTGGAGAATGACTTTCCCAGGCCGATCACCACGTCCGGCCCTGCCGGCAACCTGGGTAACCAGCTGAAACGTCCGTTCATAAGCGCGAAAATCCGGGAGGTACAGCGCCAAATCTGCTGAGATGATGCCAACCAGGGTGACATCGTGAATGTCGAGGCCCTTGGAGACCATCTGGGTTCCGAGAAGAATCGGCCGGTCACCATTGCGAAACTCCTCAAGCAGCTTGAAGTGGCTGTCACGGGTACGCGTCGTATCGGAATCCATTCGTATCACCGCATCGTGCCCGACGATTTCGGCAAGCTCCCGTTCGATTTTTTGCGTTCCCATGCCACGGTACTCCAGTTTCGCTTCCCCGCATTCGGGGCAGTGTTCCATCACAATCTGCTCATGTCCGCACAGGTGGCAGACTGCCAGGCCTTTCGATGCATGGTAGGTCAGGCCGATTTCACAGTTATGGCAGGTAAGGATATAGCCGCATTTTCTGCAGTGTATGCTGGTGGCGAAACCGCGACGGTTTAAAAGCACGATACTCTTCTCTCCGCGTTCGATTCGCTCACGGAGTTCGTTCCGCAGGAGCAGGGAAAACGCAGAATAGTTGCCGGCGGCCCGTTCTTCCCGCATGTCCACCGTAATGATTTCCGGAAGTGGTCTCGCCTCGACCCGCTTAGTGAGTTTCATGACGACGTATTTACCGGTTTGGACATTGTGCCATGTCTCCATGGATGGGGTGGCAGAACCGAGCACTACCGTGATGCCGAGCATGGTTCCGCGGACAACCGCTGCGTCACGGCCGTTATAGCGGGGTGCGGTATCCGTCTGCTTGTAGGACGGGTCGTGTTCCTCGTCCACGAT
>CAYWBT010000074.1:0-9512 GCA_964456585.1 uncultured bacterium | reverse complement strand
TCTCGTTTTGCCGCTGCCGGTTACGCCTTCGATGAGCACGGGACGCGGATTGACCGCGTGCGATTCTTCCACTATCTGCCGGAAACAGGCTTCCTGTTCGTCCGTGAGCGGATGATCGACCTTCATGCTCTCCTGGTCGAGAAGCTTCGAGCGCCGCATGATCGGAACGTCCATATACTCGGCGTATCCGGCATCGACAACAGCGTTCACCACACCCCGGGAAATACCGAACCGCTCGAGCAGTTCGGCGAGGGGGATTCCATCGGGGTAGCGATTCAGCACCTGGAGGCATTCCTTCTTCTTCGGCGCCCGCTCCGGAACGGATGTTGCCCCTTTGGCAGCTAGCCTGACATGGCGTTCGGTCCTGGTTTTTACCGCCGGCGTCACAATTTCACGCTCAATCGCTACGAATCCTCGTTTTTCGAGAGAGTGAACGGTACTGGTGGTGGAGCCGCCGAATGATTTCTCCAGTGATTTCAGGAGGAGGTGATCATGGTTCGCAAGCTCGTTCAGAACAGCTTTTTGACGGGTGGTCAGGGAGGCTGCGTCGTCCGATGCATCGGTCAGGTGAACGCGGAGCCGCGATTTGATCATGGTGCCGAGCGGCATGGCCGCCTTGAGTACTTCACCGAGCGAGGAAACATAATACCCGGCAATCCACCGGGCGAACGCGAGCATGTGATCGCTGAAAACCGGCGCCTCATCGATAATGTCCACAATCGGTTTTATTTTGGATGGGGGAACATCGCCGGGATTGTCCGATAGCTTGATGATAAAACCTGTCAGGAGTCGTTTGCCGAACGGAACGACGGCGCGTTTCCCGACTGCTGCCGTTGCTCGAACCTCGTCCGGGATACCGTAGGTAAAGGTCTCATCGAGCGGTACCGGGAGCGCCAGCGATGCATAGAGTGGTGTCGACTGTTGATGGGATGTTGTGTTGTGATTCATGGGTCCTTGAGCCGAAAACACTATGAAAGGGGATAGTCCCTGTCTCGGGAGGAACATGATTGCAAGACTTCACCGTTCCCCTGGATAGAACGGACTCTATTTGTTGATGTATAGTAGTATCAAGGTAACGATCATGACGATGGTAAAGATCACGTAAAAGAAACCGCTATTCGATTTCGGCTCTTCGATAACAAGCGGTTTCCTGTTTCTGGAGGTGTCAGGTAAACCAGACTGATCTTCAGCTAGTTCCGGTGGGGGAGCAACCAGCTCTTCGGCCTGGTTATCATCTTCTTCGGTACCCTTTTCATCCTTGTCTGCTGCCGCCCCGGCATCTGCCGGGATGTTATCGAGAGGAGGCCGTGTCGTTTCATCTTCCTCCCCGGCTTGGGAGAACAGAGAAGTTTGTTCCTCCTCCTCTGCTGAAGCAGGTTCGGTGGAATCAGTCTCATCTTCCCGTTCCGGCTCAGTGTCGGGAGACTCCTCGCGTGCTTCGCCTGGCGGTTCTTCGTCTGAGAGCCCGGGAGTGAATTCCGCTGCGTCACCCGAGGGTACCTCGCTATCCTCCATTTCGGCGGCTGCCGTTCCGGCATTCACGGATTCGTGCTCGCCGGCAGGAGGAGGTGTCTCAGGTCCTTCGTGAGATTTCGCCGGTGGTTCTTCAGGAGTAAGCTGAACCGGTTCCACGGTAAGAATCGTGCTTATCTTGTCATCGATCCGAGCCAGGACTCGGTCGGGATCAACACCGACAATCTCGGCGTATTCTCGTAAGAACATGCGAATGAACGGCATCGGTGTCATGGAAAAATCGCCTTCTTCGAGACGTTCGAGAAAGTCGCGGCGAATTTTGGTCTTTTCGTGGATCTCGTCGAGGGTGATTCCACACTTTAGCCTGATCTCTTTCAGTTCTTCATGCAAGGGTTTCATGAGTGATGTACTCCCATTTTGCCAAAATAGCCGAACCTGCCGTGCGAAAAGGTGTTGAGCGATTCCATGAGCTTTGAAAGGGGCAGTCCCATGATGTTAAAGAAGCATCCGTGAATCGAAGTGATCAATACCGCCCCATATCCCTGGATACCGTAAGAACCAGCTTTATCGAACGGCTCTTTGGTATCGATATAGGAGACGGCAATCTCTCTCGATATAGTCCGCATGGTAACTTCCGATATTTCAAAGTTGGAAAACATCTCGCCATTTTCCGTGTTAAAGAGGGCGAACCCTGAGTAAACCTTGTGAGTGCGTCCTTGGAGCCGCATGATCGTCTCGATGGCGTCTGCGCGCGATTCCGGTTTTTCCAGTATGTCACCATCGATGACGACGATGGTATCCGATCCGATCACGATGCAGTCACTGACCGATTTTCCCACGTCGGCAGCCTTCAGTTTCGAGAGCCTGGTGACATGATCGGCCGGTGATTCACCCGGGATATTATTTTCCTCGATAGCTGAGGTAATGCAGGTGACGGGATATCCGAGAAGTTTTATCAATTCACGCCGGCGGGGTGATTTCGATGCGAGTACCAGTTTCACCGTTCTGAATCCTTTGTGTTGATCGAGATGGTGACCGGGCCGTCATTGACAAGCTCCACCTCCATGCGCGCGCCAAACACTCCTCCCGCGACGCTGAGACCGCTTTCGGCGAGAAGTGTTTTGAATCTCTCATAGTAATCTGTTGCCTTTTCCGGTGGTGCGGCCTCACCGAAGTACGGTCGGAGACCGCGCCTGACATCACCAAAGAGTGTGAATTGGCTGACAACGGTAATTTCGCCGCCCACATCCCGAATAGAGAGGTTCATCTTTTCCTGGTCGTCGGGAAATATGCGGAGACCGAGACACTTCCGTGCGAGTAGTTCCATGTCCCATTCGGTGTCTGCTGCGTGAACGCCGAGCAGTATAAGCATGCCTCGCCCGGTGGATGCCACCGTTTCACCTGCAACCGAGACCGTGCACCTGCTGACCCGCTGGACTAGACCGATCATCATGCTCCCGTTCTGAAAAAATCGTCTCCCGAGTTCCTCCCGGATCGCTGGCATCAATGTAATAAAATACCGATGGTCTTTCAATAGAAATAAGGAGCGAACCGTTCGAACGGGTGGGGTATCCGTCTGGGAACACCGCAGTAAGATTAAAAAGGGCAGTCACTCATAACGGAGCGAACTGCCCTTGAAAAATCGTGTTGCCAGTACTAAACTGATTCTTTGAGCTTTTTGCCCGGTTTGAATTTTGGAACGTTGGCAGCAGGAATCTGAATGGTTGCGCCAGTTGCGGGATTCCTTCCTTCGCGAGCAGCGCGTCTAACTACTGAAAACGTACCGAAACCGACGAGGCTGACCTTGTCACCCTTGGCGAGAGCACCTTCGATGTTTGCGAGAATGGACTTAAGCGCCTTGTCTGCCTGGGTTTTTGTAATGTCTGCACTTTGGGCTGCCTTTGCTACGAGCTCTTCTTTTGTCATTAATTCACCTCCTTCTAAAAATGATATAATACACTGGTTACAACATACAATAATTCCCACGATACTTTATGTCAAGCGAAAAGTGCTGTCAAAGTGCGGTATTAATGCTTTTTTTCGGTTATTTATTCAAAATTACCCGCTGAATCGGGAGACACCCCTTCGTTTTTCTATCTTGACATCGGGTAAATTCTTGATGTTGACGAGAAAGTAAAAACCCTCGCGGACACCGGATGGTATCCATGAAAGGTTAGCTTCCCAGCAGTGAAGATCCCGCCTGATAAGGAGACGGTGTGAGTTGAGACTCTTGTTTTTAATATCATAGTATATGTTATAGGTTATCTTTAAGTTACGCGAGGGAGAGAAGGTCAGGTTCGGTTTGATCGTATGGGATTCCTGGTACTTGTCAGGCATGCCGGTGTATGGCCGTCGTGATACCCGGTAGTAGTGGGTAAAACGCAGGGTAAACGGTACGGTTGATTTTTTCCCGTCGCCGGTCGGTTCTTCGCCGGCCATATCTTCGATGTCGGTTTCGAAGGCATCCTTGCCGAGACTACGATTAGCGTCGACACGTGAAGATGACCGTGTAGACGACGTATTCCTTTCAGAAAGTCCCACCGTGGAGGTGACACTCATGTTATCGAGGTAGGGATTAAAGAGCTCGAAATCGTCGCCATGATAAAAACTATGGGAGGCGGTTAGTCGTATCTTGAAGACCTTCGAGGGTACCACATCGAGTGTTGTTGTCAGGGGACTGAGCGGCTGTTTTTCCTTTTCGAAATCGAAGCCTGACCTGAAATCCAACCGAAAGAGGTCGAGCTTCTGCTCACGGTCGCCGTCAATCAGTTTGGCCTGGAACAGGTTGAGGAGAGATACGTTCATGCTGCTGAGACGGCCTTTTTCGTTGTCGTTCTCGCCGAAGCGATACAGGACATCAACATCACGGCCTGAGAAGTCTCTCCTTTTGCCGAACCGGTATGAGACCGATGGGGTAATGACATGACGGAGTCCTTTCAACCTTCCGATCGAGGGATTGAATGTACCGTACACCTTCGTGTTGAGGGAGAGGGAAGCTGAGACGTTGTCGTTTCTCCGGTAGCGGATTGAATCGTTCGAAGCTTCGAAGCTCTCGTTAATGCTCAATGAGGGATTGACATTCAGCCATCCCATGAACTTGTTTGAGCTGGTAAGATTGGCGCGGGTATTCATGTTCTTCACCGATTCGAACAGTGTGCCGTCCCGTTCGGTATTCTTGAAATCACCGTTCAAAGAATAGTAGATGTTCTCGTACCATTTTCTTCCAGCTTCTTCTACCTCACGCGCTTGTTTCTTGGTATATTTTCGCACTTTCGCCCCTTTTTTCTCGGTGCCGAAAAGGAGGCGTTTCGGCATGGTAAAACTGAGGTTGGGCGCCACTGTCGTACGGCGTTTCGTATCGAGGTTTTTGACATCGCTTGCGTATACGATGAGGCTGTTTCCGCTCTGTTTCCACTTCTTGGTGATACGTAACGATGAGTTCATGTTCCTGTTCATGCGCTGGTAGAGGTTCGGAGAATTATTCCGTGAAAATTTGCTGCTCTGCATGTTCAGCCGACCTGCCACCGACAATGTGGAAGATATGGTGTGACGGTGGGAGCCGGAGAGTTTCCACTGGCGGGTGCCGCGTTCTGATGCAGCCTCGTATGAACCGTACAGGGATCCGGACATGGCATACCGCTTGTTATAGTTGAACCAATTATTCATGAGCCAACCGTTCTTTTCCCTGAGCGTGGTGGCAACCCGGTAATCGACGTGGTCAGAAGGTGCCAAGTAATATCCGATGTTCGAAAAATACCGGCCGTCCAATACTGATGAACCATAGCGCGGCGTTAAAAATCCGGATTGTCGTCCCTGCGCAATAGGAAAGACATAGAAGGGAAACCAAAAAACCGGAATGTCGTACAGGTATGCCGTAATCGGCTTGATGATGAGTTTATCGTTCAGGATAAATTTCATCTTATCGCCTTGGAAATAGTAGTGGGGATGACTGAGATCACAGGTCGAATAGGTGCCGTTCGCAATAAAAAGGGTATCATCGGAAGCCCGCTTGATCGTTTCCGCGCTTAAAAAACCGTTATCATAGGTCGTCCTTCCACGGAGGACGATTCCTTCCTGGGTCTTGAGGCTGTACTTGATTTCTTCGCCATTCAGTTCCTCGCCGGTACGGTCGGAAAACGCCGGGGTGTTTTCCAGGACACCGAGCGAATCCTGCTTTCCCAGCGCCTCCATGTATTCATACTCCTGATAGTAACTGATTGTGTGGCTTTTCAGCATTCTGCCGAGGTAGGTGATAGTGGCGTTTTTATTCAAGACCACCTTCTGATCTTTAAAGAAATAATCGATTGTTTCTGCATTATATTCGAGCGAGTCCGAAAGGACAAAACCCTCGAACTCGAGTGGCTTTTCGGGGGAATCCTGCGCAGACGTTTCGCGGGGAGCGCACAGGAACGTGAGAACAAGTAGTGCCAGAAGTACTCGCATTAACCGCCTATCATGTTTACCGTAACATTTCGTGTGCGAGGCCCGTCAAATTCGCAAAAGTAGATACACTGCCAGGTTCCAAGCACAAGATAACCGTTCTCGACCGGAACCACTGTTGAAAATCCCATGAGGGAGGCCTTGATGTGCGCGGCCGAGTTTCCCTCGAAGTGACGGTAGCCGTTGCGCCAGGGAATGGTTTTTTCCAGAGTTTGGAGGATATCGGTTGTAACGTCAGGATCGGCGTTTTCATTAATGGTTACCCCGGCCGTGGTATGGGTGATGAAAACCTGGCAGATACCACTATGTATCCCGGAAGCGGAAACAATCTCACTGACCTGCCGGGTAATGTCGAGCAGTTCGGAACGGGAGTGAGTCTTGACTGTAAAGCTTTGAATCATTGCCATCCTTTCTGTGGAAACCTGATGATAGACAGGGGGTGACGGGATAACAAACGCTCGTCAACAGGAAGACCTGAGTAATGACAAGAGGTTATGTGCACAATAATAAGGCTACCAATGAGATACGCTGCTTGAGAATCATCAGTTTGTCGGGTGATTACGAGCGGTATAGTCAGGCATCGCTCACCGGGGACAGTCAAAGGTCCCCGTCCGCCTCCAGCAGACATATCACCAGTTTCGCATACTTCCTGTGATGCACGATAAGATATATCGACAGGTATCGGGAACCAAGTATTTTCCTTTACTTCCGGAGCATGAGACGGTTTGTCTGGAACCGTTTTCTCTTTCGCCAGATATGCCGGACAAGAGGTTGTTCATTCTTCCCTGCCTTTGGGTGTCGGATATACATCGAGAGAATCGGTTATACTATCGAGCCGTCTCTGTGCGGTGATAACCGAGATCGAATCGGCACCGTTCGTGATGATCATGGCGAAGGCCCGTGCCGCAGACTCACGATCTCCGAGTTTCAACGCAAGATCGCCGTATTTAAGCAGCGCTGTTGTCTTATACTGGGCGGGATTCCGTTCATTCGCATAGATAAAAGAATAGAGTTCAAGGGCGCGTTTCATATCGATTTCTTCATAAATATCGGCAATTCGCAGCAGAATAACCGGTTTTTCAGTTTCTTCGGCGTATTTCACCGCCCGTTCCGCGGTTGTTGCGGCTTCCTCGAGACGGCCTTCGAGATTACAGATTTCTGACAACTTGAGAAGCACATCTTTCATATAAGGAGTATCGGGATATTCTTTGATGATCTTTTCATAGGTTTCTCCCGACTGCATCCAGCGGTCCATTCCCCTGAAGATTCTCCCTATTCCCATGAGTGCCTGAATAGAGAGATCTGCCGAAACCTCGGCATCGTAAGCGTTCATGTACCATGAAATGGCGGTTTCATATTCCTCCCACTCTTCGTACAGAGACCCGATTTTCAAGAGTATCTTTTGTGTTAGGAGCGAATCACCGCGCTCGTGCGAGAAATCCTCCAAAAACACCACCGCTTCATCACGCTTACGTATTGTTGAGTACGTATCTGCCATGAGGAAAGCAGCTGAATCGGCAAACGCCGTGTACAAGGGATTGTATATGAGAATGGTATATTTTTCGAGCACTTCACGGTACTGTGTTGTGGTTCGGTAATAGGTGGCTAGTTTGAAGAGCAGCCCAGGTGTGGAGAGACTCTCGGGATACTTCGTGGTAAAATTCTCGTAGGCCTCGATCTCGGATGAATAGTACCCACGCTGGAAAGCAATGAGTTCGAGATCGAGCAGTGCCTCGTTATGATTCTTGTCGGTTATATCGGTGTTGGCGATATAATTGGAAAAAGCGTTCTTCGACTCGGATAATTTGCCAAGATTCAGATACAGCTTCCCGAGTTTGAAGTACGTCTCAAAGGTGTTGGAATACGATGGATAGTCGATGGTTAGGCGCCAGTATGCATCTGCCGCCCGCTCAAACTGGCCGCTACTCTCGTAGCAGAAGCCCAAATGGTAGAGTGCTTCGTCAATGTTGTTTCCGATGCGGCCCAGGGACAGGTAGAGTTCAAAGCGTTCGATTGCACCGCCGAGGAGATCGAGTTTCATCAGGCACATACCTTCTTTCATGATCGCTTCGGTCGAGACCGGGGCGTTCGAATAGTTTTCGCTGATCTCACGGTAGGTGTTGAATGCCCGCCGGTACTCGCTTTTCATGAAATGGGCAGTGCCCGCAGAGTAAAGAACGTCTGGCAGGAGTGGGGAGCCGGCATACAGGTGCCTGAATTCCTCGGCAATACTGATACAATCGTCAAAATTGCCCGTTTCCAGCAGGATATGTGCATAGGCAAGATTAACCCTGTCGGAAAAGTATGCTTCCTGGGATTCTTCCCGTGCCATTATGAGATACTGGATTTCCTCGGAGAGTCTCCCCAGTTGTCCCATGGCTTGGGACAGGTAGTAGTATGCCCGGACACGTTCATTCTTGTCGGTGATCGTATCGATATTACGGTAAAGGAGTACCGCAGCACTGTCAGGTTTCCCTGTCTCTATGTAATCGGAGGCTTTTTCGAAGAGGAGCGATAGTTCAAGTGCTTCCGGTGTGGCGGAAAAATGCGCGATAAGAACCAGGAGCGTTGTACCTGTCATCAGCAATTTTTTCACGACATAGTTTCCGGCTAATCTTAACGTAGTACCTGAGAACGAGAAAATAATCGTATGAAATAACCAGCTTGGCACGGTGAACGTGAAGGTGAAAAAGAACGATACCATCTTTTCACCTCGTTCGCGGGCAACTACTGTCTGCACGTTATTCCCGGGTCGTAATCTCGGCATCCGGGAACGAGGTCTGATAGTATGATACCATAGCTTGAATGCTCATCCACCTTGCTGTAAATAGTATACATAAATTTTTCAAAAGAAACGAATTTTTTTCAATCATATTTTTTAAGCCAAGCCAAAGAGAGATTATGACCACCCGGCATGCCGCAGTCTCGGTACAGACTTTTTTAATAATTTACCGCGAAAAATTTGTTCCAATTCCTTTATCCAGTTCTTGACATACTAGGCGCAATACGTTATTATTAAAGTTCACCGTGAACTTGGTGAGTTTTAAACGACCGGCTTCTCGTGCCCGCGCCGATGCAGGTCCGTTTCTTTACCCCTATTTTCACGACAAACCTTTGGAATATAATAAGTAACGATTATCCATAGTGAGGAGTAGATGTTATGTACAAGCCTGAAGGCATTTTCCCCGCCATGCTTACTGCGTTTGATGATGACGGGTCGGTGAACGCAGAGGTGACGACCGATATTGTCGACTTCTGTATTCAGAGCGGATGTAAGGGGATTTTTGCTGTTTCGAGTGTCGGGGAGTTTGTTCACATGGATTTCGATGAAGCCTGCCATCTCATGGATGTTGCCGTAAAGGCAGCAAATGGGAGGGTGCCGGTGGTTGCAGGTGTCACAGCGAGTCACATCGAAAAATCCATCGAATTTGCCATGTATGCCCAGAAGGCTGGATGCAAGGGATTGGTCTGTTCGCCGCCTTACTACTACACGGTGAACCAGGACATTATCGAACGGCACTACGAGATGCTGGCTGAAGCAGTACCGGATACATCGATCATCATGTACAATATACCGCTCTTTTCGACCCCCCTGTCGT
>CAYWBT010000073.1:0-12713 GCA_964456585.1 uncultured bacterium | reverse complement strand
CAAAGAACGGGAGCAAGAAAGGGCATCCCCGGAGGAATCCTGATCCGTGCTTTACGCGTCCGATTTCAGGGATTGCACAACTCGCTTCGCTCAGACATGGTGCAATCCTTTGTGAGCAGAGGTTTTACGGTTACACAATTTGTGCCTGAAATCCCCCGCGCCGCACGGGGATTTCTCATGGGGGAGTTCATGCCAGCACCGTATGTTCGAGACTTTCTTTAATCCCTGAATGGAGACTGTACATCCAACCAGTAAAAGAATATACTTATTACCTGAAGCTTATTCTCTGTTAACCGGACACTAATGACCGTATATAGAAAACGACAATATTCCGGATGCCGGTATTCCATTAAACCTATGATATAAAAAAATGCCCCTAAAAACGAGGGCATTTTTTATTTCTGAAAAAATATTTCCCGATCAGACAGTAATAGTTTGATCACGCTCAGATCCCACCGAAACATACCTTGTCGGGACTTCAACAATCTCGCTGATACGGGAAATGTAGGATTTTGCACGGTCGGGAAGATCGTCGAAACGCCTGATACCGGTCGTCGGCTCCATCCAGCCGGGATGGACTTCGTAAACCGGTTCGAGAGATTCGAGTACGTCGACACCGACCGGGAAATTCTTCAATACCCGATCGCCATACCGGTAGCCGGTGCAAATCTTGATTTCTTCAAGAGAATCGAGGACATCGAGTTTCGTGACGGCAAGAGCGCTGAGTCCATTAATTCTCGCTGCGTATGCACCGAGAACACCGTCAAACCAACCGCACCGTCTCGGCCTGCCGGTCGTTGAGCCGAACTCACCGCCGATCTGGCGGATTATTTCGGCAAATTCATCATCGAACTCGGTTGGGAAGGGGCCGTTGCCGACACGGGTCGTATAGGCTTTCATAACACCGATCACCTGGTCGATGTGTGTCGGGCCGATACCGGTTCCGACACACGCGGCGGCAGCGACAGTATTTGATGACGTAACGAACGGGTAGGTACCGTGATCGATGTCGAGAAGTGCTCCCTGTGCGCCTTCAAAGAGTATGTTTTTACCCGCTTTCATGGCATCATAGAGTATGATCGAGACATCCTTGATGTAGGGATCGATTTTCTTATCAAAATCGAGGCAGAAATCAACGATTTCGTCAATGTCGAGCGGATCGTAACCGTAAATTTTGGTCAGTATCTCGTTGGCTTCCTTGACATTTCTCGAGAGTTTCGCCACAAAAAAATCCCTGTCGAGGAGATCGACGATGCGAATGCCGACCCGGGCGGCCTTGTCACGGTACGCCGGTCCTATTCCCCGTCCGGTTGTTCCGATCGCTTTCTGCTGTTTGTGTTTCTCGGATGCCTGGTCGAGTAGTTTATGGTAGGGCATGACGAGGTGGGTTTTCTGGCTGATATGAAGCCTTCCTTCCACTGAAATGCCACGTTTTTTCAATTCTTCAATCTCATGCAGGAGCGCAGATGGTTCGAGCACGACACCATTCCCGATAACGCAGATTTTATCCGGATACATGATGCCCGATGGAATAAGGTGAAAAATAAACTCCTCGCCGTTCACCTTCACCGTGTGGCCCGCGTTTGCACCGCCTTGGAACCGCACAACGTAATCTGCGTCGATTGCCAGGTAATCAACTATTTTTGCCTTTGCTTCATCTCCCCACTGGGAGCCAACAACTACGGTAACTGACATGGTATCCTCAAACAAAACTGTATAATGATGTACGATGATTACACGACCAAAAAAAAACTTCGAGCGGCAGACTCGAATTGCATTACATGATAATGTATTCACTGATTTATGTCAAGTAAAAAAGCGTTCCATGAT
Source organism: uncultured bacterium (assembly GCA_964456585.1). GTDB lineage: Bacteria > Latescibacterota > Latescibacteria > Latescibacterales > Latescibacteraceae > Latescibacter. The sequence continues at coordinate 10,883 of CAYWBT010000073.1, read as the reverse complement.
CCCCTCATTATTACCGTTGAATGCGTTCGGGTGTACAAGGATATACATGAAGGTTATGGCATACATATTATGCCTCCAGTATTTTACTAACAATCCAATAATAATTTCTTTATAGGATTTGTCCCTTCTCTGAATGGCGCGGTCCATACTGCATGCCCGGAAAAATACAAGACGTTTATTGTAATAATTCCGAATATTTCATATATTATTGATGAAATTATGGCCGGTGATCGGACGGTCGGGTAATGGGCCGGAATGACCGATGTACCACCCCTGAACGCGCCGACTGGAAAATGTTAAGAACGATGACATCGTGGGGTAACTTTCATTGATTTCACGTCGCCGACCGGAGAGGATAATCGCGGTTACCGCCGCACCTTACTATGACAACACACTATATTTACAGAACCTACACCATCAGCGGAGATGCTTCGTCCCTTGATCAACGCATTGCTGGAATCCTGCTCTCGAAGGGATACCAGGTTGAAAGGAAGGAAGGAAATAGCACGTATTTTAGGAATCCGTCATTGACATTCTCTTCCAAACGGCCGCTCACCTGTGTCTCGCGCCTCATGGTGAAACTGGAAGATCATGATGGTTCCGTACGTGTGAACATCGGGGTTAATTTCGCCAAGATTCGCTTGTGTACCATTGCGATGTTCGGATTGGTGTGTTTTGTTTTACCCGCAGTTGTGGGATATGTGAAATACGGCATTCCGGAAATTCCGCCGATGGCGTATATCGGCATTCCCCTCGGTATCATGGTACATTACCATGTCCGCTGGCGGGTATTCAGAACCCTCGGTCTTCTTTTGGATCAACTGGGCACCGAGAAAAAAGAGAACAAGGGCATGCCGGAATATAAAAAAAACGGATAACCATTCCCGGGATAACCCCCTGTCTCAGTGCTGATAGAGGTATCGTTGCACCGGATAGTATCACCGAAAGAAAAGAGGATTGCGTGAAATTCAGAGAAAAACTTACCCGTGTTTCACAGCAGACCAATAGTCTCGTCTGTGTGGGGCTCGATACCGATCCCGACAGGCTCCCTGAGCACCTGACCGGGCAGGCTGACAGTATGTACCGGTTCAACGAGGCAATAATCGCGGCCACCTCCGATCGTGTCTGTGCCTACAAGCCGAATTCTGCCTTCTACGAAGCGCTGGGCGAATCGGGCATTACCATCCTTCGCAGAACGTGCGAGGCGATTCCATCACACATCCCGGTAATTCTCGATGTGAAACGCGGCGATATAGCGAATACCGCCGAGAAGTACGCTGTTTATGCCTATGATGTCATCGGTGCCGATGCGGTCACGGTGAATCCCTACATGGGTTTTGATGCGGTACGACCGTTTCTCAGGGAAGGGAAGTGTGTGTTTATCCTGTGCGCGACATCCAACACTTCAGCCGCGGATTTTCAGCTGATGGAGTCAAACGGCGTTCCCCTCTACGAACAAGTTGCACGTGCTGCCGTTTCTTGGTCGCAGGAGGGAGAGGTCGGCCTTGTTGTCGGTGGGACAAATCCCGGAATAATGGGTAAAATTCGAGCGATTGCTCCTGATCTGTCCTTGCTCGTTCCGGGTGTCGGAGCACAGGGCGGCGATATCGCGGCCGTTGTCGAAGAATGCGGCGGCGAGCCAGGATTCACGGTCATCAACAGTTCCCGTGGTATACTCTATGCGTCCAACGGCCCGGATTTTGCCGAGGCGGCACGGGCAAGTCTTGAGAAACTGAGAACAACAATTAATGGATTCCGGGAGTAACAGGGTGAAACTGTGTTTGCTTGCGAGCGGTTCCGGCGGAAATTCGATGTATCTCGAAAGCCGCAGCACCGCTGTATTGATAGATCAAGGGCTTTCCCACAAGATGCTCCTTGAACGAATGGCATTACGGGGACTTGACAGTGAGAAAATTAGCGCGCTATTCATCTCGCACGAGCACGATGACCATATCAGCGGTGCCGGCATAACCGCGCGGAAACTCGGAATTCCCGTGTATGGGACTCCCGGCACACTGAATTCTCAGAAGTCGCAGCAGAGAATATTCAACGGCAGCGAGAAACTCGTGCTGATCGAGAGCGGTGTTATCCTGAAGTTGGGAGCGTTGGAAATTCAGCCGTACAGCATCTCCCATGATGCCGTGGATCCGGTTCAGTACGTCATCAGTTCCGGGCGGAAGAAAGTGGTGATCGCAACCGATCTCGGATTTGCCTCGACCCTTGTTTGTCAGCGTCTGCAGGGGTGTGATCTCCTTGTGCTCGAGTCGAATTACGATAACGAAATGCTCAAAAAGGGAACGTACCCCTGGCCATTAAAACAGCGAATAATGAGTAAAAAGGGACATCTTTCCAATAGAAACGCATCTGAACTTATATTCAACATAACAAAAAACGGAAAACCAAAGATCGTGCTGGCACATCTTTCCGAGGAAAATAACCTGCCGGAACGGGCGGAACAAACCGTTCGTGAACTCTTTGAAAAATTCGATAAAAAGCTCGGACACCTGGTAATCGCTTCACAGCGGGAACCGACACCTGTTATAAACGTTTAAACATTAACATATTGAATCAAAACAGCTTGCTTTTGCTTCTTTGAACGGGGACGATGAGAAGAAATCCACATCAGGATAGGAGACTACCGATACTTTCAACGAGAATGAACAGAATATGCTGGTGTTCTGCCTTGGTGAGGAATAGATTAGAGAGAGACAGGTTCGCTATGCCCAATGGCTGCAAAGCCATATACCTTCAAGCGGGGGAGGCTCGACTTTCCACTCAATCTTGAAAAAGAGCTGATACGTAAGAAAACGGTGCTTGTCGTTGGTAAAGTAACCGGAAATGCAGGATTATCTTATCACGAACCATTGTCAAAGAGGATGAAAAATATGGAAAAAGTTACGAAACAGTTTATTCTCATGTTACTCGTCTTTGTCGTGGCATTAACGGTGCTGTCATGCAGCGGTGAACCCGAGAAAACCGCGCTGGATTTTTTAATCCTCGATTCCAAGAGAAATCCCGTTGATCTCGCGCAGTACAAGGGAAATGTCGTTCTTATGGTCAACACCGCCACCGAGTGCCAGCTGACGCCGCAGTTCCTGGGATTGCAGAAACTGTATGACAAGTACCAGCAGTACGGATTTATTATTCTGGGCTTTCCCTCTAATTCATTCCAACAGGAGAATCGAAGCGATGAGGAAGTCCAAGTTTTCTGTTCCGACAATTTTCTCGTGAATTTCCCCCTCTTCAAAAAGATCGAGGTCAAGGGGCCGGAACAACATGAAATATATAAATTTCTCACCGATCCGGCGACCAATCCGGATTTCCCCGGTGAAATCACGTGGAACTTTGAAAAGTTTATCATTGGGAAAAATGGTAAGATTGTAGCCCGTTTAGCTCCCAAGGTAACGCCGGAAGATCCGGAACTTATTGCAGCGATTGAAAAGGCACTCGGGCAGCGATAGGTGGCAATTCGAGGTTGTTCTCGAGATAATGCGGGGCTGATGGTTGATGGTAATACTTTCCGGTGCCCCTCAGAGAAATAGTATATCGAGTTTGTTGACCACAGGATGGTCTTATCACCACAGAATGCCAGGATACATGAATCCAAATTGAGTATGACCGAAACGTGAATGTGGGGCAAGCAGGTGAAAAAACGACCGGATAAGGATCACTACTATCTCAACATCGCACGGGAGGTTGCGCGACGTTCCACCTGTCTGCGCCGCTGGTTTGGTGCGGTAATTGTCAAGAACGATCAAATCATCTCGACCGGCTATGCCGGTGCCGCCCGTGGTGCGGCGAATTGCAGCGACATTGGTATATGCCCACGTAAGCAGGCGAATATCCCCCACGGCGAGCGCTATGAGCTCTGCAGGAGCGTACATGCGGAAATGAATGCGATTATCCATGCCGCCCGGACGGATATGATCGATTCCACGCTCTACCTTGTCGGCCTGGAAGCGGATAGCGGAAATGTGGTCAGCAAAGCCCGGCCCTGCAGTATCTGCACGCGCCTCATCATTAATGCCGGCATCAGGACGGTGAAGGTGTTGGATGAGAACGACACCGTGACAACGTTTGACGTGGCCGACTTTATAAAGAACGAGGAAATGGATTTCTCCCGTGCCGCGGGATATTGACCGGTCGAGTATTCTACCGTGGATCTGTTCAATAGAAGATGAAATTTGTGTGCCCAAACGGGGGAACGATTGATACAGGTTATTACCGATGTTGAAGCGATGCAGACGCTCGCCGATGAGCGCCATAGGGAGGGACTATCCATCGGTCTCGTGCCGACCATGGGCGCGCTGCACGAGGGCCACCTGAGCCTGGTCGATCTGGTAATCAAACGGGCTGATTTCGTGGTGGTGAGCATCTTTGTGAATCCGAAGCAATTTGGGCCGGAGGAGGATTTAAAGAAGTACCCGAGAATGGTCGAGGATGATATCAGACTGCTCGATCAGCGGGGAGTTCATGCGGTTTTCACCCCCGATGACACCATGATGTATCCAACGGGCTATTCTACCTATGTCTCGGTGGAAGGATTGACCGATGTAATGTGCGGCCGATCGAGACCGAACCATTTCAGGGGTGTCACCACAATCGTCGCCAAGCTTTTTCACTGTGTCCGGCCCGAATTCGCGGTATTCGGGCAGAAAGATGCCCAGCAGCTTGCCGTGATACGCCGCATGGCACGCGATCTCAACATGAGCGTCGAAATAATCGCCGGGCCAATTGTTCGTGAATCCGATGGACTTGCAACGAGTTCCCGCAACCGTTACCTGACTCGGGAGGAACGGTCGCAGGCGGCGGTGCTCTTTCGGAGTCTCGAAGAGGCGAGGAAGCTGGCGGAAAAAGGAGTTACCAGGGCATCACTGATTATTGAGAAGGTATGGGAGGTCATCGGGAAGGAGCCGCTCGCAAGATTAGACTACGTTGAAGCAGTTGATACGGAATTTCTCCAACCCGTTGATGACATAGCGGAGGGTGCGCTTTTGGCGATTGCTGCCTGGTTTGGAAAAACGCGGCTGATCGATAATATCATTCTCCCGCCCACGAGAAGGATATGAGTAACGCTTGTAACGAACTGACAGGAATCGGCACGAATGCCGGATGACTCTGCCTCCATTGTCACAGGCGTAAATATAGTTATTATAATGTGTTAAAGAAATATATTTCCTTTCCGGGAAAGGATATTAATATATGCAGGAAGAAACTGATTTCAACAAGGCAATCATTACAAAGTATCCCGAACAGGTCGCGATTGTTCTTGCCAGGGAAAAGTCGGGTCGGGTCAACCCGATCTCCATCGGATGGACAATGCTTACATCACATACACCACCCATGATGGCGATTTCTGTGGGATGCGGCCGGTACTCACTCGACGTGATACGAGCGGCGGGTGAATTTGTGATTGCGTTTCCTTCGGAACGGCAGGCAGATGAAGTGCTCCTGTTCGGTACCAAATCGGGGCGTGATATGAACAAGCTCGACCTCTCGGGAACCGCCACAGTCCCGGCAACACAAGTCGACTGTCTCTTGCTCGACGATGCTGTAGCAAATTTCGAGTGTCGCCTGGTGGGGGAGTATGAAACCGGCGACCATGTCATCTTTGTCGGTGAGGTACTCACCGCGCATGTCAACCCGGATGCGCAGGGACGGCTCTTTAACTGTGGGAAAGGGTATGTCCTTTCGGGGATAGCGGTAAAACAACATGAATGAGGGGGGATGATGTTGATGAGAAGGATAATGCTGAAATCAAAGATACACAATGCACGGATTACCGAAACAGAGTTGACCTATGCCGGAAGCATAACCATTGACAAGAACATCCTCGATGCTTCCGACTTACTTCCGTACGAACGGGTGCAAGTGGTGAATATAAATAATGGCGCCCGCTTTGAAACCTATGTCATCGAGGGTGAGTGGGGGAACGGTGAGATTTGTCTGAATGGACCAGCCGCACGTCTTGGTGAACCGGGCGATACCATTCATATTCTCTCGTTTGCCACCATGAGCGTAGAAGAAGTGCAGCATTTTAAGCCGAAAATCGTCGTCCTCGGGGAAAACAATACTATCCCGGAACAATAATTCCTCTTGGGCGTGAAATTATTGAATGACAGGGTGCCGCTGGAGAGTTACGTTGCCGGGAGTCGTTTCATTTATTCGACCACTGCCGGATACGCATGAAGAAGGAGATAAAAAAGGTGTCTTCAACCGGTTATAAAAAAAAGAGAGAGCTTTCGTGAATTATATGTTTTCTCTCTTGACAATTTATACCTGAAACTGTTTATTATAGTAGAGTAGGGATACGTTTAGGGGAAACCCACCGAAATAAGGGACGATGATAATGCGGACTTTGGTTGTAAGGAGCACTGCTGTTCTGCTTTTTCTGGTTGTGAGCTGCGCTGCCTATGCGGAGCCGCTTCCCCCGGTAACTGGTCAATCGAGCAGAATACCATTTATGCAACTCGGAAATAGACCGAACTTGAGTCTCAGAAAAATGAGTCTCCTCGATCCCGATCGGTTTACCATGAAGCAGTCGACAGTGATGAGTTACTCATCTTCCGGCCGAATGGGTTCAAACCTTCTCGGCATGTATATCAACACCATGGAGTATCGATTTAATATGCCCCTTACCATGCGCCTGAAGGTTGCCTATCAGAATAATATGGGGAGTCTTTTAAGCGGCACGAGCTCAATGAACGGAGTAGCTGGTCAGCAGACCGGCAGATTATATATACCAGCTTTTGACGTCGTATACACACCGTGGGAAAACACTGTTATCAGCTTCCATTATCGTGACTTCTCAGGGCAAAATCCTAATTATGGCTATGGAAATGGCTATGGGTCACGGTACGGTTATGGTTATCCCCCCTATTGACGGCACGGGGTAAAAGTACAAAAGGCTGTTTTTTTAACGTATATTCCGGCTGTCGAGGGAGATCCAAAGGGTTGATGTGCCTGAAGATGGAAGCAGCTGTTTCATTATAGGAACAAATGAAATCAACTACTTCGGGGAAAGGCGCTATATGCTGACAGATTATACATACATACATGAATTTCTTTGAGGGGTGCAGAGTGCAGCGATGCAGTCCCTTTTTTATTTCTCCAATTTTTTCTTCCTTATGACCAAACGATTTAAAATCATAGTACTACTATCCATTGCCGCCAGTGCTCTTTCACTCGGGTCACTTCTCCCACTCACTATATCTCGTCACGTTTCCCACAAAATGGACGCAGAGATTGTCGATTCCACGATTAAGGTCGCTGTTCTCAACGGGTGCGGCAGAGAAGGTCTTGCATCGCAGGTTTCAGAACAACTGAGAGAGTTGGGAGTGGATGTGGTGAACGGAGAAGGAGGAAATGCCGATTCATTTGATTTTGAGACCTCGGTTGTTATCGACCGGAGGAGGAAGAAAGAACAGGCAGAACTTGTTGCACGGGCGCTTGGCATCAGCGAGATTCTTAATGAATATTCCTCGAATACATACATAATCGAAGATATCGTCGTTATCGTAGGTCGTGACTGGGATACGCTGAAACTTGTAAAGGAGGCTGTTGCCGATTGAATAAAACCAATTCTGATGAAACAAGAAAAAATGTTGAACGAGTTGTTGATCTTATCATGGAAAAAAAGGGTGAAGATATACTCATTCTTGATCTGAGCGACATTACCACTGTTTCGGACTTTTTCATTATCACCACCGGCAATTCGAATGTCCATATCAAGGCCATCGCCGATGAAATCCGTGAAAAAATGAAACAAGATTACGGCGAGAATCCATGGCACGTCGAAGGATACACAGCTATGAAATGGGTTTTGTTGGACTTCGTTGATTTTGTCGTCCATATTTTCGATGCCGAAACCAGAACGTACTACTCGCTCGAAAAAATCTGGAAAGACGCACAGCACCGCATGGTGAAGACGAATTACTAACAGTACGAGATGGGAAATCAGCGTTATGGGCATTGTGTGTACCGGTTCAATCGCCTTTGATGATGTCAGTACCGGCTTCGGCAGCGTACAAAATGCACTTGGTGGTTCCGCGCTCTACTTTACCGCGTCCGCATCACTCTTTTCCCCGGTTATCCTGGTCAGTGTTGTCGGAAATGATTTTCCGCTCGATGCCATCCGATTTCTGGAAGAACGCGGCGTTTCATTTGAAGCGCTCGAGATAGTCCAGGGTGGTAATACATTCAAATGGGGCGCCCGATACTGCGACGACATGAACCGGAGAACCACGTTACACCTCGAGAAGAATATTTTCGAACGCTTTAGTCCAATCCTGAACGAACGGTGTCGGAACGCGGATTATTTCTTTCTCGGAAGTATCGATCCGGAAATTCAACTCAGCGTCATCAACCAGGCCGTATCCCCCCGGTTTATCGGTGCTGATACGATAGAATGTTATATCAGGGAAAAACCCGACGTATTTAAAGAAGTTATCAAAAAGGTCACTATGGTCTTGATTAACGACGAGGAAGCATGTTTTTTCACCGGAGAACAGACTCCCATCAAGGCCGCCCGTGCTTTGTTAGCCTATGGAACTGATTATGTCGTCGTTAAAAAAGGCAGGCATGGAGCGATGCTCGTTACGCGGGATGAACTATTCGTCGTTCCGGCCTACCAGCTCGAGGATGTCGTCGATCCGACCGGTGCCGGAGATTCTTTTGCCGGCGGTGTCATGGGATATATCGCGAGAAAAAATATGGTGAACTTCGAAACGGTAAAAACCGCGGTGGTGTATGGTGGAATTGCTGCTTCATTTACCGTGGAGGACTTCAGTATCGACCGGTTGCAGTTGTTGACGCTGGCGGATATCGAACAGCGCCGTGCCGTTTTCCGATCGATGACTTCATGGTAGGAGAGGATGGTAATGCCCGTTGAAACAATGAAATGGACCGAGCAGGGACTGGTCATTCTCGACCAGCGTTTGCTGCCGAATACCGAGAAGTATCTCGTGCTTGACACGACAGACAAGGTGTACGATGCCATTACAACGCTTGCGGTGCGGGGTGCTCCCGCCATCGGAGTGGCTGCGGCGTACGGTGTCGTCGTTGCGGCGCTGGAGCGGTGTGATGAAGTACATGTGCTCTCCGCCATAGCACAGCTCAGATCGTCACGTCCGACCGCGGTGAACCTCTTTCATGCACTCGATATGATGGAGCAGGCTGTCGGTGAGGCTTTCGCATCAGGTAATCCGGTTGATCGTCTCCTCGAGCGTGCACATGACTTCTACGAGGAGGATCTTCACATCTGCCGTACTCTTTCTGCCCACGGCGCCGAACTCCTTTCGGATGGCGATAAGGTGCTCACCCATTGTAATGCCGGGGGGCTGGCGACCTCGGGATACGGTACCGCGCTCGGCGTTGTATACGCGGCGGTTGAAGCAGGGAAGAACATCACGGTTTATGCTGACGAGACCCGACCGCTCCTGCAGGGTGGGAGACTGACCGCATGGGAGCTCCACAAAAACAACATACCGGTTACCGTGATCTGTGATAACATGGCGGCAGATGTTCTCCGTCGAGGGGAAATAAACCAGGTAATCGTTGGAGCCGACAGAATCGCGGCGAACGGTGATGTGGCAAACAAGATCGGCACCTACGGCCTCTCAATCGTAGCCCGTGAGCACGGGGTGCCTTTCTACGTTGCCGCGCCCCTGACCAGTTTCGATTTTTCCCTCACTTCGGGAAGCGATATACCGATTGAAGAGCGTGACCCGGTAGAAATCTACCGAATCTGGGACCTGCCTGAACCTCCCCGGGGCATGTCGTTTTACAACCCGGCGTTCGATGTTACTCCTGCGGGAAATATTACGGCGATCATATCGGAAAAGGGTGTCGCGAGGCATCCCTTTGACCGGATGCTCGAGTCCTGGAAACCGGATCGGTTGGACGGAAAATAAAAGAAAGAGAGCATTCGAGGACGATCGGTGAGAAAGACTATACGAAGATATTATTTAAAGTAAAATAATATATGTATTATATAACTAACGGCATGACAACAAGAAGCGGAGCATGATGTCTTGTGTCTTGCCTCGGTGAGCATGCGATGTCGGAAAAGATTATTATCGGAACATCGGGATACAGTTTCAGGGACTGGAAAGGTGTATTTTACCCGGAAAACCTCCGGAGCGATGAGTTTCTTTCCTACTATAAGGATTATTTCACTGCGGTCGAGATCAATACGAGCTACTATGGTATTCCCCGGCCTTCGGTATTCGAAAACATGGTGCGGCAAACTCCCGATGATTTCCAGTTCATCGTGAAGACCAACAAGGCGACGACTCACGAGACGGCCGATCACGATGTTGACGATGAGTTTTTAGCATCGCTTGTGCCTCTCCGTGATGCGGGGCGTCTCGCGGGAATACTCGCACAGTTTCCCTGGCGTTTCAGGAATACCGGGAAGAATCGGACGTACCTGGCGGAATTGGGGGAACGATACGCTGAAATACCTTTGTTCATCGAGTTTCGCCATAATTCCTGGAATCGCGAGGAAGTGTACGATTTTCTCGAGCGGGTTGACATGAGATTTGTCTCGGTCGATGAACCACAGATAGGTGATATGATGCCCCCGGAGGCTCGTGCCACCGGTGATACGGCGTATCTCAGGTTCCACGGCCGCAATGCAAAAAACTGGTGGGGGAAAGCCGGTGACCGCTACGATTACGATTACGATGAGGACGAACTCAGGCCGTGGATAAAACGGGTTGAAGAACTTGAAAAGACTGTTTGGAAAATATACGCGTTTTTCAACAACTGTCACCAGGGACATGCGGTTCGAAACGCCCTGATGTTCAGGAACCTGCTCCAGCAGAAGGGATTGCACTAATGATTGAATCAATGCCGGACTATCATCTTCACACGACGCTCTG
>CAYWBT010000072.1:0-13324 GCA_964456585.1 uncultured bacterium | reverse complement strand
CAGCCACGGCATCTGATGCACCTGCTTCCTTCAACATCTCCCTGACAGTAATGCCGAAGGGAAACTCATAGACGCCCGGACTCTGACAATCCCCGGAAATACTGAGCAGTTTCGTGCCGGGACTGTCGTTGGAGCCGATCTCGGAAAACCAGGCGGCACCTTTGTCGAGAATGAGAACTGCACAGCAAAACGTCTCGACATTATTCACACAGGTCGGATATTTGAGGTATCCCTTCTGAGCAGGGAAGGGGGGACGATTTTTAGGATTACCGCGCTCACCTTCACAGGAACTGATCAGCGCGGTTTCTTCGCCGCACACGTAGGAGCCGGCGCCCAGCTGAATCCGTATATCGAAGTTGAATCCGGACTTGCCGAGTATGTTTTCACCGAGGAAATTGTTATCACGACGTTTTTCAAGAACGTCGTTGAGAAAATCGTAGAGGTAGGCATATTCACCGCGGAGGTAGACTATACCATGCTCTGCGCCGATAGCGTAACCTGCGATCGTCATACCCTCAAAGAGCCGGTCCGGCAGTTCGGTGAGAATGATTCTATCCTTGAACGTGCCGGGTTCACCCTCATCGGCGTTGCAGATCACAAATTTTTTCTCGCCTTCGGCGGAGCGGGTGAATTCCCACTTCATTCCGGTCGGAAATCCTGCGCCACCGCGACCGCGAAGACGTGCGGTCATGGTCTCGTTAATGACCTCGACCGGGCTCATCGCCAGAGCTTTTTCAAGTCCGTTGTTGTTCTGATAATCGGAAAAATTGATGACAACATCGCCTTTCTTGCGAATGTTATTGTTCACCATCGATTTGACCAATTCATGGGCGTTGTTGCCGTCCCCAAAACGCTTGACCAATTTACGGGGGTCGCGTTTTTCCCGGAGAATTTTGACCACATTACGGGCCTTGTCGCTCGAGAGATTCGTCACCACAACATCGTTGACCAGTGCCGCGGGCGCCTGATCGCACATGCCGATGCACGGGGTATATTCCAGCGATATCATGCCGTCGGGCGTAGTTTCACCGAAGTCGATACCAAGTTCCTTGCTGAATGCCTCGGCGACAATATCACCGCCGTTCATTCGATCGATGATATCATTACAAACCCGTATGACAACTTCACCCTTCGGAGTTTTTGAGAGGAAAGCGTAAAAAGAAACGGTGCTTTCCACATCGACACGCGGAACGGAAATTTCCTCGGCGATCAAGTCGATTGCCTCGTCCGAAACGCAGCCGAACTGCCCCTGGATATCCCTCAAGATGTCCATCATACGGGTCTTGTCATTTCCGACCGACGAACAGATTTTCTTTACTGCAGTTGAAAGATTTTCGTTCATTCGTCACCTCAGTGCATAGAAATAAAAAAACATCATTAAGAATAAAGACTTATCATCGAGAACAAATTATAAAAAAGCGCATGATGTATAAGGAAGTAAAGGTAATGAATTAGAACAATAAAGATAAAAAAAATAGGCTTTAAAAGCAAGTGTTTCTGTTAATAAAACGTTATTTCTGGGAAAAAGGGGTTAATAAGTGGGTTTTACTAGATGAGAAGATTTATCACGTGCATTATTTCTTAGGTTTTCAGTATATCTGTCAGGAAAAATTTACTGTTCTTTTCTTAATGACGAGTCGGCTGCATGCCATGTCATCTGTCATAAAAGCTCATCTCTTTCTATGTCATAGTTCATCCATGATGCAAAATAAGGGCATGTATCCGTTTTTCTATGAACGGGGGTGGCAGGTTCTGTGGATTTCCTTTATGTATTCACGATCGATGTGAGTATAGATTTCCGTGGTGGAAATGTAAGAATGGCCGAGGAGTTCCTGAATAACCCGGATATCAGCGCCGCCCTCGAGAAGATGCGTTGCGAACGAATGCCGAAGGGTGTGGGGGCTGATGTGCTTGGTGATGCCCGCTATGAGGACGTATTTGCGGAGTATCTTCCAGAAACCCATCCTAGTCAGCGGACCGCCGCGGGCGTTAAGGAAAAGCACATCGCGTGCTTTTCCCCGCGAGAGGGCAGGCCTGACCAGGCTGATATAGTCGAGCACCGTTTCCTTCGCCGTACGCCCGAGGGGAACGATACGTTCTTTTGAGCCTTTCCCCCTGATGCGGACTATGTTTTCGTCTAGGAACACGTTCTGGAGTTTCATGGTGACGAGTTCCGAAACGCGTGTTCCTGTGGCATAAGCGAATTCGAGCATGGCCCGGTCGCGCGCGCCGAGTTTTGTCGAAGTATCCGGGGTTTCGATAAGTCTGAGCGTTTCTTCGATGCTCAGCACTTCCGGGAGCTTGCGCTTCGGTGAAATAACCTGCACTGTTTCGGTGGGATCTCTCTCGACGAGGTGCTCACGGCTGAGGAACTGATGGTAGGATTTCAGTGCGGCAAAATTGCGGGAAAGGGTGTTCTGGCAGAGACCGATATCGCTGAGCAGTTCGACAAAGGAAACAACATGCTCTTTCCGGATATGCCGGGGAGTGCTGATCCCGAGCGATTTCAGGAAGGAAAGGTAGCGGTTCACGTTGTGTAGATAGGCTTCGATCGTATTATGACTCAAGCCTTCCTCGACATCGAGGTAGGTGAGGTAGCGGGTGACATACAATTCTTCGGCCATGTCAACTGCCGACCATGAACTGATTGTATGTTTTCTCGGAACCGATGCTGGTACGGTTCCCATGACCGGGATAAACGATGGTATCGTCGGGCATCTTGGAGAAAATGTTATGGAGTGTATTCATGAGTATTCCATAATCGCCGCCGGGAAGATCCCACCTGCCGACCGACATTTTGAACAGGGTGTCACCCGCAATGACAAACGAACCCTCGGAGACGAACGATATGCCTCCCCGGGTGTGTCCCGGCGTATGAATAACGTCGAGCGACGATTCCCCGAAGCGCACGGTGTCGCCATCGGCGAGTACTCCTGAGGCTTCAACAGCCGTTATCGTCTGACCGATCATGGACGAGCCGTTACACCGGGGATCGATGAGCATGTCGGTGTCCTCGCGATGTATCAGCACCGGAACGTCCGCAACGTCAAGAATCGTGTTGATACCGGCGATGTGGTCGAAGTGACCGTGGGTGAGGAGCACCGTCTTGAGCCGGGTGCCCTTGATCGACTCCAAGAGCTGTTTCGAGGTTCCACCGGGATCAATGAGAACGGATTCGTTTGTTGTTTCACAGGTGACGAGGTAGCAGTTTGTCGCGAGCGGCCCAACGTTGAATGTATCAATTTTCATGCGATATCCCGGATAAAGATGAGATATTTTTCATTGTCCCTTTACCACTTTCATTATTTCCTGCAACACCGCGAGGCCATGAGAATTCCTCAAGGGTCCGGTAAGGTAAACGTTATCTCCCAGGAAAACGGTTACAACGGGACTGTGTTTGTCGCCGACGAACTCTCCCTCGAAGGGAACGAGAATCTTGTTCACGGTGAATTCGCCGAACTGCCGGGAGGTCACGCTGACCCGGTCGTGAAAGAGTATTTCAATGCCGCTGTCGTTCGACATGATGTTCTGAATTCTTTCCGGGGTAACATGCAGGCGAAGCATATCGTCTGTATGAGCAACCAGTTCCGTGAGTCCGGTGAAAATCCCAGGCAGCTTTTCTCGGGGGACTTGTTCGAATTCTCCCTGGTTGAAGTACCGTGCGGTGAACGTTGGTTCCTGCATGTTATTACATCCCAGTATAGCCAATAGGAGGGTGATGAACCAAATCCGTAGCACAAGAACACCCCTGATGAGATCCGCGGAATTGCAGCGGCATCATTCCCCGGTGCTTTTCAGTTATTCAAGCGTAATATCATCGAGTAATATTGCGCTGTCGTAGATGCTGTCCCCGACATCACCGGCGCTGAAGATCAAAGTGATGTTCTTGTCGGTATACTCAGATAGATCATGCTGAAATTCTTGCCAGCCCGTCATGTACACGCCATCCTGGTCAAAGAGAATTTCGGGCGAAACGGACTGTAATGAATATTCTTCAGCAAACTCATCGATCGTCTTGCTGAATATAATTTCTTCCTGGCCGGAAGCGGGCCTGATTATGATAGTGAAGTAATCCTGGTATTCGCTCCCGATCCACTCCATAAATTCTTCAGACAGAAAGTTCCACTTGAAACTCAGGGTTGTAAGACCTGAATACACCTTGAATGATTGTGATATTTCTCCGGTATCGGTTGTAAATCCCAATCCCGTTGATATGATACCCATAAACATCCCCTCGGGGGGAGATTGCGATGCAAGTTTCGTAATAACTCTGCCATCGCCGTCTCTGCTCCATCCTGTCAGGTCTCCGGTCTCAAAATTCCCGTTAATCAATGACAGGGTATAGTGCATTTCGTCATTTCCGGTCATTTCCCATTCGGCGTTTGGATCCTTTGGATCGTTTTTGTTCTGAGTAAAGGAATTTCCTGTTGTTTTGAGATCATTCACTAGTTTTTCGGTAAAGTCCACGACCATATCGACAGCAAAAGAACTGTTGACCGTTTTATCGTATCCCAGGTAGGTCTGTGCTCCCTTGTTTAGGAACGCATTACTCAAATCAGGATTTTTAGTGCTCTCGCAGGAGTTGTTAAAAATGATACTGTTCGGAAAGCTGTTGCTCAGGGACGAAATGAAGGAGGCGCAAACGCAGTAAATCGTTTTTCTCTGCGCAACTTTTTTATCGTAACCGATAATGACCTGGTCCCAGACACCGATTTGATTCGTCTTGAGCTGTGCGGAATACGCTTTGAAGCTCTCAGCCGTAACAATCTCCCCGGTAGCAATTTCGTGTCCCTCTGAACCGTGGGTAGCAAATATGACATAGCCATAATTCGTCAGGTTATTGAGAACCGCTATGGTACACTCCTGGTTCCTGGTGTAGACGACATTGAAACCGAGTTCCGAATCCTCGAAAATGTCGACCAAATCAGGTCCCTCGTTGTTGGGGGCAAAGGCGTCTTCGTACGGGGCGTAGATGAGGACGTTCTTGTTCAATATTATGTTTTCATTACTCTGTAAGAGCTTATATGCCGTAGTCCATGAAGACGTATCGTATTCGTTCCTGCCCCGCGTCTGCTTCTCCAGCGGTATTTGTCTGTCTACCCGAGGTGTGTTTGTTTCACCCCCGCGGAAGGATATGCTCCCGTCCGGTTCCTGCTGGTAGACACGGATACCGCTCGTGATGCCCGATTGATACTCGATGTCTATGCCATTGGCAACTGTTTGACTGCTCAGGACATCCGGTTGTTGCTGAAGCCATTGGTTCGCCAGTGACAACGCCGCTTCAACGCTGTTGTCTTCCAATTGCTTTTCAAATTCGTCAACGAGATCATCTTTGCTCGCAAGCACTTCCTCGTACTCTGAGGTGGTCAGTTCTTCAATGACCGTGAGGAGAAAGATGGCCGAGCCTCCCTCAACCTCGCCCGAGGTTTCCTCGGTTTTTGCTACCACCCGCAGCTTTATTTTGCCAGTCGTCGATTCATCGAAACGGTAGATGGTCGAAAAAACACCGTCACCCTGGATGTCGTCGCCGTACTCCAAATCTCCAGTGTCGTAAAGTTCGGTCAGTTCTGCGGCAACGTCGTTGTTGTCATTTAACCGAACGAGCATGACGCTTGACGGAATGAGATGAGGATTGGGTGCGATTGATACCCGGATATTAACATCGGTCGGCGTATCAGTATACACGGCGAGGGGATTTGCTTGTGGTGTGCCAAGAAATGCCAGGTAGTGATTCCGTGTAATGGTTATTTCATCATGCGCGGTACTATCGGCCTTGTCGCGGGCGGTGACAATAATGGTATTGTCCCCGGCCTCGAGAGGGATATCCGGTATCGTCCACTTTTCCAATCCGGTTGCCGTACCGGCCAGGCCGGTGCTCGTCGTATAGGTTACGGATACTACCTTGACGTTATCTGAAGCGACTCCCGAAAGGGTAATCGTATCATCGGTCGTCACATACGTTATTGCTGTTGTAGGATCCTGTATGAAAACAGAAGGAGCTTCGGTATCGCTCATCGAAGGACTTGTCGGACTCTTTTCATCTTTTCCGCACCCCTCCAACATGACAAGTACTGCCAAGAACAGGAAAAAAACAAAAAAGATTCTTTTCATGTTACTCTCCTTCTCCTGTGACAGTATCCTGGTCTAAAGGGAACTGTCGTGGACATTCTGATTCCGTTGTCCCTCTGTGTTATATGTTGATCAAATGTAGGGTCGGCATTTCGTTCTTTGCTGCTTGGTCGATGATAGTACCAATCTCTGTTAAACTCATTAACCGATTTTCGGGTAAATGCCGTTTTTCGCAAGACCGTCTAATATTTCCGCCGCAAGGGCGTGGTAAATAACCGAGTGAATGATACTCGAAGCCGGGCATATGGGGATGTCGATTCCCTCGACGGAGAGAATGCCGTCGGTATACGGGACGTGGCAGTTGATGACGATCTCGGAAACGTCCTCGATTCGGTAAATTCCCATATTCGTGAGAACGCCCGGCGGCGTATCGTTATTGGGTATGGAGGGAGTGGTGATGCCGATGATCTTGACCATACGTTCTGAAAACCCCCGTACCTTTGAAGGATCGTTGGTTAGTACAACATCACCCTTGGCGGCATTCTGAATGTTGTCCAGAATAAAGATATGCGGACTGCCCGGGCGGGCAGTGTCAATTTCGGCGGGGAACATGCCGCCGCTTATAGCGGCATAGATGTCATGACCAAGTAAGCGCGTGTTTACCATGAATGCGGCAGCTTTTTTAATGGTGGGCAGTTCTCGGTCGCGGATATTCTTGATGATCTGCAATACTCCCTCGATATAGTGCCGTGCGAGATCGCTCGTGAGGGTAACTTTTTTTTCCGCGCACGACTGAAGGAACGTTCCCATGCCGAGCGTGGCGATACCCGCAAGGATACTATCACGCATGAAATCCCGCCGGGAAGGGACTGCCTTTATGGATGTAACGTGTTTCTCAGTATTCATGGTGTCTCCCGTGATTCAACCTCTGCTCAGATGCCGTGAACAGCGAACGGTTCGTTACTTATCGTGGTGAAATCAACACGTCTTCCCGTGCCGAATGCATCCAATCCATGCTGCATCTCGCCGACCGATCGAATGGTCGGGGCTGGGCGCATGACAGTTAATATCCCAGCGAGATGAATCGTTTCTTTGCGTCGGAGCGATGTTTCTCCCCGCCTTTAAAATAGTCGCCCCAAATAACTGTGGGGGAGGTGCCTGCTGCGATCATTGAAGCGGTTATTTCCGCAGTCAGCGCCCAGGCAAGCATACCGTTGATAATACCACTCATGGGGCAGAATTTACGGGTGGTATCGGGAAGAGTAACAATCCCGTTCGTGCTGTCATGCCGGTTGATAAGTGCGTAATCTGCAGAAGCAGAAAGTTTTCCCTCCGGTGAGATGGTGATGACAATGGCACCACGGGAATGTGCTTCGTTGAGTAGTGTCAGGTCTGATTCGTTATCAGCCTGGAGGGATGCCAGCAGGAGAATGTCTCCCGGAGCGGGTTTGAACGTGTACGCTCGAAAGAGCATCAATCCGGACGACCGGTCGACCAGTTCCGAGTCAAGAATGCCGTATCGGTCGAAAACAAAAACACGTTTTTCGTTCGTAACAGCGGTTATAATACATTCGGCGGCTTTGCGCAGGGGATCGATGTGATCCACCATGGTGCCGAGGCTTTTTTCAACCGAGTCTAGGTAAAAATCCGCAAGCATACATCCTCCTTGAAATTTGTTGGTAATATAGATATTTCAAAAAACATTTGCAAGTTATTCACGGTGTATCGGCGGAGGAAACGGGTGTCTTCCGTTCAGTTCGGTTTCATTCCTCTACAATCACCCTGGACATTCCTGCCCCGCAGCCGAAGGGATTGAGGTACATTCCGCGAGGCAGCATACCCCGAAATATCCGGATTTATCGTGACAGTACCAGACCAGGTACCTACCGAGGGGGGGAGCACTGACACGAGAAGTTAAAAACGAGTGCTGAGAAAAAAGTGCTTTATGAAACCGGCATATATGATTTTAACCTTTACTCTTGACAATATATATTTATTCATTATTTTTTCAGTAGATGGTTATTAAGTAAAAAACCAGCTGGTTATGCTTTTTATTGGTGGAAAAATGCGGATTTTACTTATATATAGAGTTATTGTTGCGAGCATGGATTCGAACGGAGGATGTACTCGTGGCTGATGCGCGAATTGGCAATTTGCTGGTGAAGAACAAGAAGATCAATGTCGAGCAGCTCGAAGAGGCGCTGAAGCGACAGCGAGACAAGGGCGGCAATATCGGAGGCAGCTTGATCGAACTCGGGTATGTGAGCGAGGAAGAATTGACAGAAGAGTTGGCCAGCCAATTGGGCGTAAAGAAGATTGATATTAAACCGGAAGATATCGATGAAGACGTTGCTAATCTGATTCCTGCCGAAGTGGCGGTTAAATTTAATGTTATTGTTTTTGAGAAGGTTGGCAGGTTGATTAAGGTGGCGATTGCCGACCCGACAAATGCCTTCGCCCTCGATTCGATCAAGTTGGTGACCGGATGCAAAATAGAGCCGTATATAGCGACAGAATCTTCAATCAAGACCATTATTAGCAGAATTTACCAGACAGCTGAAGAAGTATCAGGTATTCTCGATGAGTTCGAAGCCAGCAGCGACCTGGAAGTTGTCGAAGAGAGTGAAGAGGAAGATGTCAGTCACATCAATACCGATGATGCGCCGCTGGTACGACTGGTAAACTCCCTTCTGGTCGATGCGGTCAGAAAGGGCGTATCGGATATTCACGTCGAGCCGTTCGAGAAACATGTTCGGGTACGTTTCAGGCTCGATGGCTCGCTTCAGGAGATGCCGCCGCTTCCCAACAAGCTCAAGGCGGCGGTTACTTCCCGGCTGAAGATCATGAGCGATCTTGATATTTCTGAGCGGCGCGTTCCCCAGGACGGTCGAATCAAGATTCGAATGGGCGGTAAGGCGGTCGAATTCCGTGTTTCGACTCTGCCGACGCTTTACGGTGAGAAGATTGTGATGCGTATTCTCGACCAGGGGAACCTGACGCTCGACCTCACCAAGTTTGGCTTTACCGAGAAGGCGCTGGCCGATTTTGTCAAGGCGGTTGAATCGCCCTACGGCATGGTATTGGTGACCGGGCCGACCGGTTCCGGGAAAACAACCACCCTGTATTCCGCGCTCAGCCGTATCAACAAAGCTGATGTCAATATCATGACTGCCGAAGATCCGATTGAGTATAACCTGTACGGGGTAAATCAAACCCTGGTGAGAAACGAGGTTGGCATGACGTTTTCCGCGGCGCTCAAGGCGTTTCTCCGTCAGGACCCCAATATTATCATGATCGGTGAGATTCGTGATATAGATACGGGCAGTATTGCGGTGAAAGCGGCGCTGACCGGACATCTCGTGCTTTCCACACTTCACACGAACGACGCCCCCGGCACGGTGACCCGTATGATCGATATGGGTATTCAACCGTTCCAGATAGCTTCCGCGGTAAACCTGATCCAAGCCCAGCGGCTGTTGAGAAAGCTCTGCCCGGAATGTAAAAAACCGGTCCAGGTTCCCAAGGAACTCCACGCGGAACTTGATCTGCAGCCGGGCGATGTCGTGTGTGGGCCTGTTGGTTGTCCCAAGTGTAATGGGACCGGAAAGAAGGGAAGAATCGGCGCCTATGAAGTCATGGTGATGGAGCCTGAACTGAGAAAGGTCATCCTTGATGGCGGATCAACCGCCGAGATTCGCGAGCAGGCGATCAAGTGTGGCATGATGACCCTCCGGAAGGACGCCATTCTGAAGATGAAACAGGGCATCGTCGATTACGAGGAAGTTATCAGGGAAACCATGAGTTCGTAATTCGCCTGGATCTCGGTTAAAATTCTCACAATCATACACCAATACGAGAGGTGGGATATCGTGCCGGTATTTGTCTATGCGGGAAAGCTCAAAGGCAAGAATGTCAAGGGCGAGTATGAGGCTGAGAATCGTGACGAGCTCTTCAAATACCTTCGGTCAAAGGGAATTATTATTACCAAGGTGAAGCAGAAGGGTAAACAAATTTCCCTGAAATTCGGAACCGGAGTCAAGGCAGAAGACATCACAAATTTTGCCCGGCAGTTTTCGGCGATGATTTCCGCGGGTTTGCCCCTCATCCAGTGTCTGACCATCCTTTCGGAGCAGACGGAGAATCCTGCCTTTCGGGATGTTCTGAATAGTGTCACTGCAAACGTTGAAAACGGAAATTCACTTGCCGACAGCATGGCAAAACATCCCAAAGTATTTCCGGAACTCTTTATCAATATGATTGCTGCCGGCGAGGTCGGTGGTATCCTCGACACGATTTTGCTCAGGTTGGCAACCTTCCTCGAAAAGGCCGCGGGTCTGAAACGCAAGATCAAGGGCGCCATGATGTATCCCGTGGTGATCAGTATTGTCGCCGTGGTCGCAGTAGCCGCCCTGTTAATCTTCGTCATCCCCGTGTTTGCCAAGATGTTTGCCGAATTCGGTAGTGCGCTCCCCAAACCGACCCAGATGGTGGTGGATGCGTCGAATTTCATGAAAACGCCCACCAAAATCCTCCCGCTTCTCGTTACGATTGGCTTAGTGAGCTTTGCCTTCGTGAAATACCGTGGGACTGAAAAAGGCCGCTTTAAAACCGATCAGCTCTTGCTTAAAATCCCAGTATTGGGGGATCTGGCAAGAAAGAGCGTTGTCGCCCAGTTCACCCGGACACTTGGCACCCTCCTGGCGAGCGGCGTTTCTATTCTGGAGGCGCTCGATATCACAGCGAAAACAGCGGATAACATGGTCATCAGAAGAGCGCTCCAGCGCATGATCATTTCCATTTCGGAAGGCAAGACCATAACAGAGCCGATGAAGGCTTCCGGTGTTTTCCCGCCGATGGTTGTCCAGATGGTTGCCGTTGGAGAGGAATCGGGTGGTCTCGATCAGATGCTCAACAAGATTGCTGATTTCTACGATGAAGAAGTCGATGCTGCGGTCGATGCACTGACCAGTGTCATGGAGCCTATTATTATCGTTATCCTGGCGATTATCATGGGCGGTGTCCTCATCGCCATGTATTTGCCGATGTTCGATCTCATTAATGCCGTTGGATGAGTATCGGATTGGGATGCGCAACGCACGAGTTCACGTTTCCTCACTGCTGCCATTTCTCATCCAAAATTAACACTCATGCACAAGTGTATTGTACCGGCTGTTTTTTTCAGCGTGCACCAATAACGGTGCAGCTAGGAACGGACCTTGCCATGGTTATATTTCAGTAACGCCTATCGTTGCTCTCTATCAGGAGAGATGTGGAGGTAATAATAATCGTTGATTTTTCATATTTTCATGACCATATTTCTTTTTATAGTCGTTTATTTCGAGGTTACAGGTATGCAGACGGATTATATACTAGATACCGTCGGGAAGTTTTGTCCCGTTCCGATCATAGAAACGGCATCGAAAATCAAGGAAATGAATCCGGGAGAGACGGTGACAATCCTGTCGGATGATGAAGGAATTTTATCAGATATGCCGAGTTGGTGTGAGATGACCGGCAATGAATTCCTGGGCGGATCCCAAGAACAAGACGTTTACCATCTCTATGTCAGGAAAGCGGGCGTGTGAAACCGGCTGATAGATTGCTCTTTGGAACAGCGGGTGTGCCGGCGTCAACAAAACCCAGGAACAGCATCGCGGCGATGTCACGTCTCCGTGAACTCGGATTGGATTTGATGGAGCTCGAGTTCGTTCGCGCCACGTTCCCGGGAGAGGTAACGGCACGGGGGATTGCAGAGGCGGCTCGTGAGAACGGTATCAGGTTAACCGCACATGGCCCGTACTATATAAACCTGAATGCTCAGGAGCCGAAGAAGCTGAACAACTCGCGCGACTGGGTACTTACGACCGCGGTAATCGGAAATTTGTGCGGTGCGGAAAGTATTACGTTTCACCCCGGTTTTTTTCATGGCCAGGATGCGCACAAAGTCTTTCTGCAGATTCGGAAAGAACTGGAAGCGATTGTAGCCAAGCTTAATGAACAGCATATCGAGATTGATGTTCGCCCGGAGGTGACCGGCAAACCTTCGGCGTTCGGATCGCTCGAGGAGTTAGTGGCGCTCGCGGAAGCGGTTGAGGGGATTTCTCCCTGCATCGACTGGTCGCACCTTCATGCGAGAACAGGAAAATCCAATACCCCGGGTGAATTTCAAGATGTTCTGGATGTCATCAGATCGAGGCTTGGTGAGGAAGCGCTCCATCGTGTCCACTTCCATGTTTCCGGCATAATGTATGGCCCGAAAGGCGAGCGGAAACACCTGAACCTCGATGAATCTGATTTCAACTATAAAGAATTGCTGAAAGTGTTAAAGGATAACGGCGTCTGCGGATTTGTCACGTGTGAAAGTCCTTCGATTGAGGATGATGCGCGTATCCTGAAGGATTACTACGAAAAAATATCATAAACGTCGGTCATATGCCATATTTTCCTGCCAATAGAGAAAACTATAACGCCATAGCATCGTATATTAATGATGCTGAAAACATCTATGTTACGACTCATGTCAATCCTGATGGTGATGCGATTGGGAGTGCCATGGCGGTAGCATACTTCCTCGAGAACAGGAAAAAAATCTTCCGCATCATCATTCATTCGTCGACTCCCGAGCAGTATCGGTTTCTTGATCCGGGGAAGAAAATAATTTCACACGAAGCAAACAGCCAACTGCGAAATCCGCCGCGAAAAGGTGATGTCGTGCTCATCCTCGATCTCGGCAATTACGACCGGCTGGGGAGTGTCAGGAATTTCCTTGTAGACAACGAAGCGATTAAGATTGTCATAGACCATCACACACCGGAAGCCCTTGATGCCCATGTGGCAGTTGTTGATCCCCGGGTATCATCAACCGGTGAGCTCGTGTACGATCTATTTCGTCATGTTGATGCATCCTGCATTGATGATCGTATTGCCCGGGCGGTATTAACCGCAATTGTTACCGATACCGGTTATTTCAGTTATAGCAACACGACTGCAACAACCCATGAAATAGCGGCTTCCCTCTACTCCTACCGTATTTCTGCATCCGAGATCCGCGGTATACTAGAGATCGGATATCCCTTATGCCGTCAGAAGCTGTTTGGCCTTGCCATTGCCGCGATAGAGATGAGTGATTGCGGCAGAATCGCCTATTCCACAGTGACGCGTGCTATGTTCGAAAAGTCCGGCGCTGATCGCGAGCACACGGACGGTATCATCGACCACATCAAGTTCACGCTTGAAGAAGCAAATGCTATCAAAG
>CAYWBT010000071.1:0-13335 GCA_964456585.1 uncultured bacterium | reverse complement strand
GGTCATCTCCATCGTCAACCATCCGTACAACGGCAGGAACTGCGAGCAGGAATTCGAGCGAACCCTCCGCGTCTTCGGCCGTGACTACATCGACATGGTGCGTCACCACTCCTACTCACCCGAGTCGGGACGGTGGGGTGAATGGGACACGCTCCTCGCCTACAAGGAAAAGGGATACATCCGCGCGCTGGGCGCCGCCTTCCACTATCCGAACGATATCGACTACCTGGTGGAGAACTTTCCCCTGGATTACGTGATCTTCCCGTACAATTTTTACCACAATCTCCTGTTTAACGGTAAACTGGCGGGAGATTTCACTCCGGTGGTCAGGAAACTCCGGGACAAGGGCATCGGCATTGTCACCATGAAACCGTTCGGAACCGACTGGTTTGTCAGGCCCCTCATCCAGGCAGCGCGAAAGTTCGACACAACGGGAGAGATCAGCCTGCCCCAGGCCGCGCTCCGGTACATCATGCAATCAGGGCTGAATCCCGATTCCACGCTCGGCGGCATGTACAATCTCGATCATGTCTACGAAAACATAGAATCGTACTTCACACCGGAAATGCAGACCGAAGAGAAGGAGCTTCTGGAAAAACTCCGTCAGAAAACCATCGTAGGGGGAGTAGCACTGCTTCCCGAGCACTACCGGTTCCTCGACCGGTGGGCGCCCCCGTTACCCGGAGACGATGGTATGGAACACGCGTGATGGCACAGCGTGTTCGCCCGGATTTGGCTCGCCGGTTCGGGTAACCTGATGAGAGAACTGCCGTCTAGAATCCCGAGACATACCCCACGGTGACAAGGGTTTCCTCGTGTTCCACATCGTAGGCGGCCTCAGCCATGATCCTGAAATTCGTTCTGAGCAGGTAGCTGAGATTTGCCGCTATGGTCTCGTACTCGATTCCGGCCACATCGGAGGTCACCTTGTTGTAGAGAAGTACGCCGAACAGACGGGATTTTTCGGGATTCGGATTGATAACCATCTCACCGATGAAACCGTCGGTTATCATGTCCTTATCGACACCGGCAAAAAACGAGGGATTGTTGTCGGCTCTCCTGATATACTGGACGTTCAGCTCGATCATATCCGTACCAATTGAAATATCGGGGCCGAACATGGAGAACTTGTTTTCCTCCCCGGTGGTGACATGATCCGTTTGCTTACCCATGTAACCGAACACGCCCACCGTCCCAAAAGGAATTTCCTGGGCGACCTTCAGAAACACGTTCTTGAAGCTGTCCTCGTCGAACATGCGATCCGCCCCAGAGTCTTCTATCCCGTTGCCGTTGACAACCTCCAGGATCAGGTCGGTTTTTGACGGCAGCGAATAGCTCGCAATGATGCCGCGGTCGTAGGTGAGGTTGACCGTGCTTGAACCGACATTCGTTTTATATATCTGGTAATCCTCGAAGGTCAGCCTGAGCTCGCGCTTGAAGAGGGGATCGCAAATCTGGAACTGGCCCACCATGAGGTCGAGCTCGGAACCGCCGATGTTATTGAAGTGGACGTAGGCATCCTCGAGTCCGGCAACCTTGCCCCGCTCGTTCATGTAAAAATAAAAGTAATACCCGATATCACGTGCGATGGAGCCCCCCGACAGGAGCTTTATTCCGTAAGGCGTCTGCATATCGCTCGCGATGTCTCCCTCCGTCCTGAAACGGGCAAAGGCATCGAACCGCACCGCAAGGGGCAAATCACGCTGCAAGAGAAGACGGTCGTCGCCCACATCACGATATGCGCGCGGAGGCTCTTCCTCATCCGGCAGCTGAAACGCATTTCCGGCAAATTCATCGCCATACCCCTTCAGTTTCGGTACCGCGATATGGCAGGTGTTGCAGGAGAAACCGTACTTCCGCGCAAATGCCGGTATCGTTCGCGCCACATCCGGCGACAGCGCTGCAATTCCAATGACAAACATGGCAACGATCAAGAAACTCTTTCTCACCATCGGTCATACTCCTTGTTAGTAGTAAACTTCGAAAGAGGTCTCAGCGGTATTGATCAGAATCGCTTCCGTTTCGTCTTCGGGCACCTTCAGAAAATCACCCGCTGGCTTAACCAATTTACGGTAATACACCCTGGCGGCGACTGTGACCTTGCCTTCCGGCAGGTCGTCGGGAAGGTTCCACGTGTACGTTTCAATCTTGGTTTCCCGGGGCCCGATACGGTAGTCCGGGCCGAGCGATTTTGTATTCCACTGGCAGATGGTCATGTTCCCCTCGGGGTCGAGATAGGGCATGCGAAATATCCGGTCGCCGATAGGTATATCCTCACGGGGAAGGCCTTTGTAGTCATCGGCCAGCCCCAGAATGTACTTGAAATCCAGGTACGCGCGCCCGTCACCGGCGATGGTGTATTCCTCGCCCTCGAATCCCTTTTTGTCCACCGGAAGGTGGTAGGTTTTCCCGCTGGCGTCCACGGCTTCGACATGGAGCCACAAAACCCTGTCTTCAACCGAGCCGGTAGGTATTTTGTGCCCGCACTTACCGTTGAATAACTGGACCGAGAGCACCACCGGGTATCCCGGTTCCGTTTCCTTAACCTCGGGATGAATGAGCAGTTCAACCGTCCCGTTGATTTTCGAAAACACGTGCGCGCCGTGAAAGAGATGTTGTGCGATGTCACTGTGATACTGCGACATCTTCGCGTTTTTGCCGGGCGCGGGAGGCATGTGGCACTGCTGGCAGACGACCCCCTGTTTCCCATACGGTCCTTCTTTCCATTCGAGATGGGTTGATTTCACCCAAATGCCAAAGGGATTCTTTTCGTTATGGCAGGTACCGCAAAATTCGGCCTGCCTGACAAAATCGGAATACATCGTTTTGTGCTCGGGAGATTCAACGCCTTCACGATTACCGCGCTTGGTCCGTCCCGGATCGATTGTGTAGTTGAAATTGAAGGGAACCTCGCCTTTAAAACCTGTAATTGTATGGCACACTTCGCATGAAACCGATTCATTCGCCCGGGATTTTTTCTCCGGCCTTGGCGGAGTTACATCCCCCGCCATGTAGGCAAGCGGGGTATGACAACCGTTACAGGCGTCCACGACGGGCTTCAGCTCCGGTTTCACCCGCGCGTGCGGAACCGCAAGATCGAAGTACTCGATCTCGTCCCAGTGGTGAGTATACGCCTGGGACATCATCGCCTGTTCCCACTGCCGGTAAATATCGGTGTGGCAGGTCAGACATTTTCCGGGTTTTTCAAACCTATCGTAGGGAAATGCGCCTAAGAGCTCATCTCCGGCAGGCTGGGTTTCCTGGCTGTACGCTAGGCACGCAAAAACCATGATGACACAGAGCACATAGACTCCTGGTGACCACTTCGGATTCATGGCACCTCCCTTCAATTGTAAAGGGTACACAAACAACAAGGTATCTCAATCGCTGTCTATCTGAGTACAGACAAGTAACAGTGAATTCACCTAAGGCGTTCACCTGTGCGTATCCGCGCAATCAGCAGGTCATCATCATATAAACTAAACGAAAGCGCGGTAACAGAATACACCACACCGCCGGTTGGGCGGCATTTCCATAGCCGGTGTCACCGGTCATCGCGGAGGGCGACCGGTGCTCCGAGAATCTCACCCATGAGTATGCCCCTGATTACTCCCGGGGAACCGAAATCGAGGATAGTCCGGGATTTCCTGCGCGGAGCAGGTGGTTTCTTTGCTAACCCCACCGGCCGTGCCGCCGCAATCGGTCGCACCTCCGGAAGCGGCACGGTTACCTGTTCCTCAAACGGCCAGGAAGAAACTTCCGCGCCCGGCAGTTCAATCTCGCGGCTCATCTCAGGCTCGATGACCTCCCGAATGCGACGCTCGAACATCTCTTCGACGGTCATAACCTGTTCCGTGGGAATCGATTCGGATGAACGTACCATTTCCTCCGATTCCATGTCGCCTGGTCCCTCGGGCCGCTCCGTTTTCACGAAGGGACCGGGCAGTGGTGACAGTTCCCGTGGCTTCTGTATCTCCCGCTGTTTCAGGGCAACTTCCTTGAGCCGCTTGAAAATAGAAATGAAAATAACAAAAAGGATGACAAGATTTATTAACTTATCCATTAACTTCCCTCTTCCGGAGGAGGCTCGGGTTTTGTGCTCTGTGAGATGGAATCGCGCATGCCGGTATCGGACTTGATGTTCATCATTTTGTAGTAATCCATGATACCGAGATTACCGCTCCTGAAGGCTTCCGCCATCGCCAGGGGAATTTCCGCCTCGGCTTCGGTGACCTTTGCGCGCATCTCCATGACACGGGCTTTCATTTCCTGTTCCAGGGCACGTGCCATGGCCCGGCGGCTCTCGGCCTTTGCCTGGGCGATGTTCTTATCGGCATCGGCCTGAGCCATCTGCAGTTTCGCACCGATGTTGTCACCCACATCGACATCGGCGATATCGATGGAGAGAATCTCGAATGCGGTGCCGGAATCGAGTCCCTTACTGAGCACCGCCTTGGAGATTTTGTCGGGATTTTCCAGTACCTCTTTGTACGTGGAGGAAGAACCGATCGTGCTCACGATACCCTCGCCGACCCGGGCGATGATGGTTTCTTCCGTGGCGCCGCCGACCAGTCGCTGTATGTTGGTGCGTACGGTTACCCGCGTGGTAGCCTTGACCTGGATACCATCCATCGAAACGGCCGCCACCATCGGCGTCATGATGACCTTGGGCAGGACGCTCATTTTGACCGCTTCGAGCACATCCCTGCCAGCGAGGTCAATCGCTGCGGCACGTTCGAAGTTGAGGTCGATCGACGCTTTGTCCGCCGCGATGAGGGCCTTCGTGACCGCTTCCACGTTACCTCCGGCGAGGTAGTGCGCCTCGAATGCATTGGTACTCACATCGAGGCCTGCCTTCGTTGCCGTTATCATCTGCCGCACGATGAGCTGCGGGGGAACACGCCTCAGCCGCATGCCGACCAATGAGAACAGGCTTATCTTCACCTGTGCCGCCACCGCCGAAATCCACAGCGGCACGGGCACCGCCCATAAAAACAGCCAGATTATGACAAAGAGTAAAAACAGGAATAATACCAGGAATATTTCCATGACTACCTCCCTTGGTTCAATGTGACAATTATACGACTTCCTTCTATTTCCTGTACGATAATATCCGACTTCGCATCGATGTATTCGCTGTCGGTGACAACATCGCATCGTTTCCCATCAATGATCGCCGTGCCCGCCGGGCGCAGGTCGGTGAGGGCGGTACCGGTTTTGCCGATCAGCGAGGAATAGTCGTCGCCAGCCCGGGCACCCTTCTGGCTGTAGTCGAGGCTGACTTTTCTGATCGTCCGGCTTCTGAGGGCACCGGCGATGAGGACTGCCGCCGCAACGAGACTCACCGCGACGGTGACCAATGCTCCCGCTGCCCCGTATTCATTGTTTGCCATAAAGACACCGAAGCCGATCACTACGATACCGGCGATGCCTGGTACGGAGAACCCGGGCACGAGGAAAAACTCGATCGCAAGGAATACCAGCCCGGTGATGATGATCAGGGAAACGATAAGTATTGTCATGATATTCTGTGCTCCTGTACCACGATTCTGTGCCCGTGAACCTCGGTCACAACAATCGGCGTGTTTTTGTCAATGTACTCTCCCTCGGTCACCGCATCCATCCGCCGGTCGCCGATCTTCACTGTCCCAACCGGGCGGAGACTCGAGAGCGTGACCCCCGTTTTACCGATGAGTTCGGAACGGGTGTCCGCCGAGGTAAATCCCTCCCTGTTACTCTCAACCATTTCCAGGGTGAGCTTGTGGAAGAGGGAGGTCTTCGGCAGCTGTCGCAGGAGCAAGAGGCCAACCAGAAAACTGAGAACGATAGACCAGCCGATCGTGTACCCTGCCCTGATGAAATCCCGCGGATCGGGCATAATCCCCAGAAGACTGAGGTACAGGCTTAAAAAAATGAAGGCGATGCCCCCGATGCCTGCAATGCCAAAACCCGGAATGACGAAAATTTCTAGTGCGAGAAGAATCACTCCGATGGTGAACAGCAAAATCTCGGTAATACCCGCCAGCTTGACAATGTAGTGGCTGCCGAAAAAGAGTGCGAGCGCTGCCAGCGCTATGGTTCCGCCGATACCCCAGCCGGGCGTTCTGATCTCGATCAGGAGCCCCAAAAATCCAACCGACATGAGAAGCGAACTGATGAGGGGATGGGTGAGAAATCTGACAATGTGCTCGGCCCAGTTGATGTGAAATTCAACGGCCGTTTCCCCGGGGAGGCCAACGAGTCCGAGAATACCCTCGATCGTATCGACCGTGCCAGCCGAGATGCCGAGTTCGAGAGCCTCACGGTAGGTGAGGGTAACGAGCATGCCCTTCGTGGTGACACCTTCGATCTCGAGGTCCTCGTCGACCATGGCTTCGGCGATATCCGCACGACGCCCGTTCGCTTCCGCTGTCGCCCGCATCTGTGCACGAAAGTAGCTGATGACCTTCTCGGAGGCCTTTTTACCCTGGAGATCGACAGCTGTTGCGGCGCCAATCGACGCACCGGTTGACATGTAAATGCTGTCGCATGCGATGGAAATGAGTGCTCCCGCTGATATGGCGTTTTTATCGACAAAAGCGATTGTAGGTATCCGCGCCTTGAGGATCGTATCCTTGATGAAAACCGCACTGTCGACCCTGCCGCCCGGTGTATCGACGTGAAAGATGATTCCGGTCTTCCCCGTGTCTTCTGCCTCGTTGACCGCACGCTCGACAAATGCTGCCAGACCACCGTCGATGATACCCTCGATGGGTACAATCACATACTCGGCTCGAGCCGGCGTGGTATAGCTCGCTACCAGGAAAAGCAGCAGTGTCATTGCTTTTTTCACAGCATCCTCCTTCCCTGCACCAACAACCATGCAGGAATAACTTTTCGCTAAAAGTAAATATGGTGCATTTTTTCATGGTGTCAAATGTTTTTATGCGTTTTTTACTTCCCTGTTCCCTCTTTTATAAGCCATAGTACGGCATGCTATCTCATAGTTGTACCAATTTGTCAAAAATGAATTTAGCTTGATTTCACGCCCGGTATTACGTACGTTTTTTGCATGTGCCGCTCAGGCGTGCACCGGGGGATACACCGGGATGCTTAAAAAAATACAACACCACGATCTTCCAATCCGATGCATCATGGTTTCGAGAACGTGAACTTATTGTGTTCCAACATTATCCTTATATGTGGTTGCATACATCCTGTTTTCTGCTATCCTCCCAACAACCGTGTATTCAAGAGCAGCCATCGGTAGTACTGACTGAAGAAATCCACCATGCACGATGAACGTTAATCAGGAGGAGTTTCGGGAATGAAAAGAATGATGATCTGCGCTTTGATACTCTGCCTCATGGCAGGCACCGCACTGGCGGATGTGACCTCGAATGATATTACGAAATCGCTCAAAAAGGAGCTTGTCCACCCCTACCTGTTCTTCACCGAACAGGAAAAACCTGCCATCATGGACCGGATCAAGAACGATCCTGATTGCCATGACATCATGGAGCGGATTCTCGCCGAATGCAACCGACTCCTGTATACCCCCGTGGAAACACCGCTCCCGCGGCAGCTGCCGGATTCACGGTTCGATACGAGCGGGAAGTTTCTCGGTGTGTACACGTCTTACCGTCGGGCGGCACTCAGGCTCGCGTTCGCCTATCAGATGACCGGTGAGGAGAAGTATGCACGAAAATCGTTCGAGTTCGCCGAGGCGCTCTGCGACATGGACACCTGGGTGATGCGCGCCTGTCAGTATCCCAAGGCGTATCCCCGGGTCAGCCCCTGGAACGTTCCCGATGACAAGGTGGTGTTTACCTTCGCAATCCTCGCCAGCGACACGGCGAGCGATCTCGCCTGCGTCTATGACTGGCTCTATCCGACCCTCGACAAGGTAAAGCGCGACCGCATCAGGGGTGCGCTCCTCGAAAAGGCAATTATCCAGGTTCGTGGCAACTATGAGTACCACTGGTGGGCGACCGCCTACCGCTGCAACTGGTGCGCATGGTGCAATACCGGTCTCGGCCTCGCGGCGTTTACCCTCCTCACCGAGGATCCCCAGCTCACCGATGTCATCGCCGAATCGTACAACCGCATCTACAAGACGCTCAACGAAATCGGTGCCGACGGCGGCTGGCAGGAAGGCGGCGGCTACTGGTCCCAGACATTCCGGATGTCCATCCTCTTCGCCGATGTCATGAAGCGGATGACAAACGGGAAGTACAACCTCTACCAGCATCCGCGAATAGCGAAAAATCCGGTCAACTTCCCCCTCTATATCAGTACATCGCCTGAGCACCGGCATACGGATTTCGCCGACGCCCATTTCGGCAGGCTCGGCGACACCCGTCTCTACAACAAAGTCGCCCTCGAAACCGGCAGCAGGGAGGCAGCATATATGCGTGACAACTGGTTCGGTGCGGGAACCGATATGTTCGACATCATCTGGCCGCGGCACACGGTCAAACCCGGCCTGCCCGAGCAGGCTTCCATCCACTTCCGCACCATCGACTGGGTCATCATGCGGAGCGACTTTATCGACCCGGAAAAAGTCATGATCGCCTGCAAGGCAGGCATGAACAACGATCACCACCACGGGCACCTCGACTGCGGGCAGTTCATGGTATACTGGCGCGGCACGGGATATATCCGTGATCTCGGCACCGCTTCCTACGACGAGAAGTATTTCGACGCTGAAAAGTACGACACCCCCCACGCACACAGCCGTGGCCACAATCTGATCTTCGTGAACGGCGAACAACAGATTCCGGGAAAGCTCAAGGACAAACCGGTTGACGACACGGTCGGCGGCAAGGTCGTGGAATTCAGGCCGGGAAGCATCCGCGACTATACAATCCTCGATCCGACGAACGCGTACCCGAAACAGGAACTGAAACGCTGGCGCCGTCATATCATCCTGGAAAAGCCGGCAATCACCGTGGTGGTCGACGAGGTTGAATCACAACATCCCGCTGCGGAAATTGAGGCGCGGTTTCACTCTGATGCCGAGCAGCTGACGAGAGACGACTACACGCTGCTTCACAGCGATAAGGGCGATATGGCGTTGATCCCCGTTGTCGAGGGCGACTTTTCCTTCCGCCCGGCGCGGCATGCCTACCTGGCATTGCAGAAAACGGCACGTTTCCAGCAGATACCCTACAACGGCACTGTAGTAAGTGTAAAAGGTTCCCGGACGGTACTCGCCCATATTATCCTGCCGGTTGATGATGAGAGTGAGGCGCAATTCATCGTCGATTCCGCCCGCAGCTCGATCGACGGCGGCGGTACCTACACCCTGTCATTCGCTAAAGATGGCAAAACGTATTCGTATAAGTTTAATACAAGCCAATATGGTTTGGTATTACAATGAAGTTATAAAAGGAGCTAGGTGAAAAGGAATCTGATTATTATGAAAAAAATTACTGTTTTATGTGTCATTTTGTTCGCTTTTGCTCATGGTGCATTTTCAGATGTGACCTCTGGGGATATTAAAAAGGCATTACCGAAAAAACTAGAGCATCCCTATCTCTTTTTTACAGAATCTGAAAAACCCGCTATCCTTGAGCGGATTAAAAACGATCCCGAGTGCAGAGATATCATGGATAGGCTTCTCGCCGAGGCAAACCGTCTTCTGTACACACCGGTTACGCCAATACCGCCGCAACCAAAGGATAAGGGGGGGCAGTTGTTTGACACAAGTGGTGATTTTGGCGGTATTTTTTATAATTACAGGGAGTCTGCGTATAAGCTGGCATTTATCTACCAGATAACCGGTGATGAAAAGTACGCCCGCAAATCGTTTGAATTTGCACAGGAAATATGCGATCAGCCTACATGGGTCTTCCGTTTCTGTCAATATCCCAAGGCACATTACCGAGTGAGCCCCTGGAATGCGATCGACGACAAGGTCGTTTTCACCTTCGCTATTGTTGCCAGTGATACTGCGAGCCTTATTGCCATGGTTTACGACTGGATCTATCCAGCGCTAACCAGGGATCAGCGCGACTGGATCAGGGCCGGTCTTCTGGAGAACGCAGTAACGCAAGTACGCGGAAACTACGATTACCACTGGTGGGCAACAGCATATCGCTGCAACTGGTGTGCATGGTGCAATACAGGGCTCGGTCTGGCAGCACTTACTCTTTTGACTGAAGATCCGCGGCTTACCGATGTCGTAGCCGAATCATATAACCGGATCAGCAAAACGCTCGATGAGATTGGCATAGACGGCGGCTGGCAGGAGGGTTCGGGATACTGGGCGCAAACATTAAGAATGTCGATACTTTTTTCCGATGCATTAAAAAGGCTCACGAAAGGTACGTATAATATTTATAAACATCCTAAAATTGCACATAATACCGTCAATTTTCCACTTTACATAAGCGTTCCTCCCCGAAAGTGTGTAAATTTTTGTGATGCTGGTTTTCACAGGATTGGCAATACACGGATGTATAATAAACTCGCATTGGAGACTGGAAGCAGAGAGGCGGCATGGATACGTGAGAATTTTTTTGATGATGGTCACGATATATTCGATGTAATATGGCCGGTGCATTCTGTCAAACCCGGCCTGCCTGATAAGGCATCCATACATTTCCGCACAATCGACTGGGTGATTATGCGAAGCGATTTCAACGATACCGAAAAAGTGATGATTGCTTGCAAAGCCGGCAAAAATAACGATGCTCATCATTGTCATCTCGACATCGGACAGTTTATGGTCTACTGGCGCGGCACGGGATATATCCGCGATCTCGGAACTGCCGCTTACGATGAGAAATATTTTGATGCTGAAAAATACGATACACCTCATGCGTCAAGCCGCGGCCATAATTTGATTTTTGTTAACGGTGAACAGCAGATACCCGGAAAACGCTTTGACCAGCCGATCGATGAAAGTATCGGCGGGAAAGTCCTCGAATTCAGGCCGGGAAGCATCCGCGACTACACTCTCATGGACCCGACAAATGCCTATCCCGGAATGGAATTGAAAAAATGGCGTCGTCATATAATACTTGAAAAGCCGGTAATAACGGTTGTCGTAGATGAGGTAGAGACCAACAAAAAGGACGCTGAGATAGAAGCCCGGTTCCATTCCGACTGCGAACAGATAGTCAAGGACGGATATACTCTGCTTCATGGAAAAGATGGCGATATGGCGCTGATTCCTGTTATTAACGGTGACTTTACTTTCAGGCCCGCCCGCCATGCATACCAGGCGCTGTTTAAGCATGCGGATTTCCAGCAGATACCCTACAACGGAACCGTAGTACATGCCAAAGGATCCCGAGCGGTGCTCGCTCACATTATCCTGCCGGTTGATGATGAGCCTGAGGCGCAATCCATCGTCGACTCCGCCCAGAGCTCGATCGACAGCGGCGGTGCCTACACCCTGTCATTCGTGAGGAACGGGGAAACGTACCGCTACGTGTTCAAGAAAACCGGGGACGGTCTCGTCCTCGAATAGGAACGGTCAATGAGTATTTTCGGTCTGCATAGGACGATTGTCGGTATCATGGCCGTCCAATTCCTGCTCGGCAGCATGGTTTCCCCGGCAAATGCCGGTGTGACCGCGTCAGTCTCGTCGACCAGACAGGCGGAGGATATTGCGCTGGCGCTCCCGAAGAAACTCGAGCACCCGTACCTGTTCTTCACCGCAAACGACAAAACCGCGATCCTCGACCGCATCGAGAACGACCCGGAGAGCCGTGACATCATGGCACGGCTTCTCGCCGAGGCGAATCGTCTCCTGTACACTCCGGTGGTGAATCAAATCCCGCAGGAGGGTAAGAACACCCGGTTCACCGGCCTCGGTGAGTTCGAAGAGATATACTATTCCTACCGCGAATGGGTGCTCGACCTCGCCTTTCTCTACCAGATGACCGGCGATGAGAAGTATGCGCGAAAGTCGTTCGAGTTCGCCGATGCCCTCTGCGACCTGCCGACATGGGTGATCAGGGCGCACCAGTTCCCCATCATCTACAGCCGAGTCTGGCCCTGGAACTGCGATGACGACCAGGTGGTGTTCAGCTTCGACATCCGTACCGGGAGTATGTCGCGCATCCTCGGGACGGTGTACGACTGGCTCTATCCCGCCCTCAACCGGCGGCAGCGCGACCGCATCAGGGGTGCCCTCCTCGAAAAAGGCATTATCCCGGTCAGGAGCGGCTGGGACTATCACTGGTGGGCCTCGGCGTACCGCTGTAACTGGATCGGCAGGTGCGCGGACGGTGTCGGAATCGCGGCGCTCGCACTCCTTACCGAGAACCCGGAACTCACCGATGTCGCCGCGGAAGCATTCACCCGCCTCAACCGCTTCTACAACGAAATCGGCGTGGACGGCGGCTGGCAGGAGGGTGCGGGATACTACTATGGTCTCCATCACTGCTTCTACTTCGCCGATGCCCTCAAGCGCTTGACCGGCGGGAAGTTCAACCTGTTCGACAATCCACGGTTCAGAACGAATCCGGTCAGCTTCCCCCTCGCCTGCACTATCCCCCCCCACGGGATGGTCGACTTCTGCGACGGCCATTTCGAGCTCTACACTGACGGTCGTTCACATACCTATAACAAGGTGGCGAGCGAAACCCGCGACACGGCGGCGGCGTGGTACCGGAACACCTTCTTCGGCCACGGCGACAACCTGTTCGACATCATCTGGCCGCGCCCGTCGGTTACTGCTTCTCCCCCCGTTCAGGCCTCACGGCACTTTCGCACCATCGACTGGTCTATCATGCGGAGCGATTTCACCGATCCGGACAAGGTCGTCGTGGCATGCAAGGCAGGATTCAACAACGAACCCCATCACGGTCATCTCGACATCGGGCAGTTTGCGGTCTACTGGCGGTGCGAAGGCTATATCAGCGATCTTGGCTCACCGCCGTACGACGAGCAGTATTTCGATGAACTCCGCTGGGGATATGTCCATGCCTCGAGCCGTGGCCATAATGTCATCCTGGTCAATGGCGAACTCCAGAGTCCCGCGAAACGGAAAAACCGGCCCTGGAAGGACGGCATCGGGGGAAAAATCCTCGAATTCAGGTCGGGCGCCAACCGCGACTATACGCTCATGGATCCGACCAATGCCTACACCGGCGGGGAACTCAAAGGCTGGCGCCGCCATGTCATCCTTGAGAAACCGGAGATTACGGTCGTTCTCGACGAGGTTACTGCACAAGCGGGCGCGGAGATCGAGGCACGCTTTCATTCACAGGGATCGGTGACAGTCAATGACAGTTACGCCCTTATACGCGGCTCGATGGGAACCATGGCCATGATTCCGGTGGCGGCAAACGGTTTCACCCTCAAAACCGGCAGGGAACCCTCCCTCCCCGTGCGCAGCGA
>CAYWBT010000070.1:0-13537 GCA_964456585.1 uncultured bacterium | reverse complement strand
CGCCGGGTTTCGGGGGAAGAACGGTTTCATAGTCACTCAGGCTCTCAAACGGTATTCCGATTTCCAATGCCCAGTAATCGTCGATGTCATCCTCTGCATTGATAGTGCCTGCATGGCTTCTTCCCAAAAGTATCTTGTCACGGATTACATACTCGTTAATGTCACCTTTGTGTTTACCGATGAGCCACGTTCCCAGGCAGTTTAATTCGTTATTGGCATACCAGAGCGGGTGATCAGGATTGGGTGCAATGAATACTTCCACACAATCGTCGCGGTAGGGTGCCGAATTCCTCTGGTAGAAGTGGGCGGCGATATGTTCATCTTCGCACCTGAAAAACACGTACAGGTATTCATCATCCCAGAGAACGCGGACATTCGTTTGTTCCTGCTTCCCTTCCTTGTACCAGGGAAAAACGAATCTGGTGATCTGATCGGCAGCCTGCCAGTCCTGTTCGGTATCGTTCCCGTCGACATAGATGGTTCCGGATGTGCGCCGCGCGGTATAGACAGGCTTATCGTCGGCGCAGGTTAGCAGGGGAATTGCCGAAAGAAAAAGGATTGCCGTGAGGGTACAGAGTAGTGTCTTCATGTTTGCTCCTCGAATAAATGAACTGGCCTATAGCGAGCTTCACTTAATAGGCTCTCTCTTTTTCAAATTCATCCACCATGGTCATAAAGTTGTCATATCCGGTTCCAACCGCGATCGAATGCGTCGAGCCGAATATATAACGGCCCCCGGGTTTGTATTTGTGCATGGCGTGGGCGACTTCTTTTCGTATATCATCGGGCGTGCCGGATACGAGGTTTTCGACCGAGACACCGCCCCAGCAGGCGAAAGAGTCTCCATACATTTCCTTTATTTTGCCGAGGTCCATGCCGGCACTTTTTTGTATGGACTGGTAGGCGTTATATCTGATTTCAGCAAACATGTCGAGGAGAAGCGTGTTATTTCCGCAGCAATGTTTCATGACCGGAAGAGAGAATTTTTCGTGGATGTTTTTTACCCGTGCCTTCGCTGCAGGCAGGATAAACTCTCGGAACATGTCGGGGGAAATAAACGGCCCCTGGTTGCTTGAAAAATCAAAGCCCCAGGCAACCGCATCCTGCCCGGGACGAATGTAATACCGGTCGAGTATATTGTTTTTCGCGACCTCATACCGAATCGCCGCCTTAACTGTTTCAGGATTTTCCAGGTACTGCATGAGCCCGTAGACAAATCCCTCGCCACCCTCTCCGAATGTTCCCCCGAGGAGGTAAATTCCAATTTCGTCGCCCGAAGGCCCCATAAGAAAACGATCGTTCCCGAATTCCCCGATGAATGCGTCAATGACCTCGAAACAGCTCTCATCGGGAGGTTCGACGACCGGTTCTCCTTCAAAATCGGCGGGAGTATAGTCGATTGTACCGACATGAGGATCGTGCACCTTGGTCAGGTCGGCGGTCACCTCGGAATACTTGTAGACCGTCCCGTCACGGAACTCCCAGGTGGTATCATCTATTTGGCGCGGTTTTTCCGGCTTATATCCCTGGGGTGGGGCAAGGCTGCTCGCCATTGCGCCGATGTTGATGATATCGAAGCAATTCATCTTCCTGAAGAACTCTATGCCGTCTTCAATCCAGCTCTGAATTACTTCGTCGCGACGGCCTTCCCAGAAAGCGATCTGTGATTTTGCTTTTGCCCGGTAGTAGGTATCGTGACCGATGATCCGTGCCACGGTGTCGAAATCAACAGCCCATTCTCCCCAAGGCACTTTGTCGGGAATGTCCTTGTTGAGAACGGCGTTTACACGCTCCTTTGATGTCATGACGTTTCTTTCGTTCCGTCCTTAATGGTTCGGGATTACAGATGTTCGCTTATGGGCGAACATCGTGATCGCCATAGCGAGCGAAGTAGAGCATCTTGAACGGTTCTGTTGTTGTGTTTATGTTGGCATGGGGCGTTTTGCCATCAGGCGGTATCATGTAACCGGTTCCGGGTGGCTGCATCCTGAGCTGCTTGCCGATAAAGGCCACGTTTTTCTCGCCGCAAATTGTTGTCCACGCCTCTTCGCATCCCGCTTGGTGGCTGTGGGGATGAGCGAT
This sequence comes from uncultured bacterium, assembly GCA_964456585.1. GTDB lineage: Bacteria > Latescibacterota > Latescibacteria > Latescibacterales > Latescibacteraceae > Latescibacter. Next base: position 11,455 of record CAYWBT010000070.1, on the reverse strand, counting down.
TCGCTTCGGGGGAAATCCGACGGTTAAAATGGCCTGCAGCGTTCCGAGCCCGTCCGTAGTGGAAAAAAGGGCCTTGACAACATGGCACCAGTGGCCGGTATCGGATGCGACCGGAATAACATTTTCGTCCTTTACCATGAGATAGTCGTTGGGTCTGAATCCCCGGGGCACGGGTTCATTAATAAGGTACATGGTCATCGGGACATCGCTCGAATTCTTCATGGTGAATTCAAGTCCGGCCGGGATGAGAACGGCGCTGCCTGCGTGAATATCGTAGGTTTTCCCGCCTCCGGTGATAGTACCTTCTCCGGAGAGGAGGAAGAGAATTTCCTGCTCCCCGCTGAGAGTGGTCGGCATGATCGATGCACCGTCTTCGAGGGTAGCAAAAGTAAAGCGGTTGGTGTACTTGAGGACGGCACCCTTGGTCGGCGGATTGAGAGGATCACCCTTGGTAAGGATGTCGCGTTCCACCAGGTTACCGTGCGTGTGCTGGGGCATTGATTCTTTCCAGGAGCCCATGAACATGTCGATGTTGGCATCGACACCGGGTTTGTATGGATTTCCATCGAGATTCTGGGCGGCTCCGATGGAAACGATACACAACAATACAAGAAATGATACCGTCAAAATCTTGGTATGATACATGAGCGTTATCCTCCTCATTCGCGATTTCCATTGTTTCAATGATGCATAGTCACTAGCAACTTACTTGATATCGAATCGTGTAGTAAAATATAGCAGTTTTATCGGTTTTTCGGTGGTGTTGATATTGGCGTGAGGTGTCTTCCCGTCCGGTGGGATCATGTACGCTGTTCCCGGGGGCTGCTCGCGAATTTGCTTACCCAGAAAGGCGATACTCGTTCCCTTGAGGCCGGTCCACACTTCCTCGAAGTCCTCGTTGTGACTGTGCGGGTGCCCGATTGTCATGGGATCGTGCCCGACCGTCAATACGGTGTACAAGGTTGAAAGGCCGTCATCTTTGGTGAGGACGCTCTTGACTATATGGGTCCAGTGGCCGTTCGTCGAGGCGATGGGAATTTTGTTTTCGTCTTTCACGACAATATTTTTCTTTGGTTTGAAATCCTTGGGCGTCGGCTCCTTGATAACAAACATCGTCAGCGCTTCTTTGCCGGTGTTGGAAATGGTAAACTTCCTGTTTGCCGGTACCAGCACGCAAATTCCATCGTAAAGTTCTGCCTTTTTGCTCCCTGCCTTGATGATGCCGCGGCCGGAAAGGATATAGAAAATTTCCTGCTCATTTTTGAGTGTTACCGGTTCCGTCGAAGTTTGAGGAGGCAGCGTCCCATGGGTAAAGGAGTTGATATACTTGAGCGTTGCGCCTTTTTTGGGTGGTGTCATGGAGTCGCCTTTGGTGAGGATATCCTGTTCGATAAGCGACCCGTGTGTCGTATACGGGGTGGAATTTTCCCAAGTGTTGATAAACAAGTCAATATTGGCATCCACACCCGGTGTGTAGGGTTTTCCGTCGAGTGTCTGTGCAAAAACCGTGGATGAAAAGATGAGCAGAAAAGCGAATAATACGACTGATCCCTTTCTCAACATATATTCCTCCTTGTATAGAGTACTTAAAAAGTGACTGATATGACTCTATTCTCTCAAATCATGATCGCCATAGCGGGCGAAGTAAAACATCTTTACCGTATGATCCGATACATTGAAATTCGCATGGGGTGTCAAACCATCCGGAGGGATCATATAACCTGTTCCCGGGAGTTGCAGCCGAATCTGCTTTCCGATGAGCACATACAGTTCATCGGTGATGGTTGTCCACACTTCCTCGCATCCCGGAACATGACTATGCGGGTGAAAGAACGTCATGGGAGTAAACGAGCAGGTAAGGATCGATTCGAGTGTCCCGAGACCATGGGAGGTATTAAAAAGGCCCTTCACCACACCGATCCAGTGGGCATTGGAGCTGTCGATCGGTTTGGTGTTTTCATTGACTATCAGCATCTCCTTGTTCAGGCGGAAACCTTTTTCATAAGGTTCCGCGACAAGATACATCGTCATGGGCTCCGTACCGGTATTTTCCATGGTGAATTCGAGCTCACCCGGCATGAGAACTGCTATACCGGTAAACAAGTCGGCAGTTGTCCCGCTGGCCGAGATGGTCCCGTTCCCGGAAATAATGTAGAATATCTCCTGCTCATTCTTGAGCGTTGTAGGCGTCGTCGATGAGCCGGGATAGAGAGTTGCATGGGTGAAGCGGTTTACATAGGTGAGCACAGCGCCGCGAACAGGAGGCTTTATGGGATCGCCCGTGGTGAGAATATCCCGTTCAACAAGCGTGCCGTGCGTATGCCGCGGCATGGATTCTTTCCAGGAACCTAAAAACATGTCGATGTTGGCGTCCTTACCGGGGATAAAAGGAGAGCCGTTCATCTGTTGTGCACCGCACGGTACCAGGGTTAGGAAGAAGAGAACGATCGAGGTAAGAGCAAGGTTTTTTTGAAACATGGCACGTCTCCTCGTGAATGTTTGGTATAGGGAAAATTCGTTGAAAACATGGAATAATGGATAGATTAATATATATCACAAATCTGGAAATTCACACTTTTTTTTTAAGAAAATACACCGGCATTCCTCGATAGTGTCATGTTCCTCAGAACAGCACTCGAAAGTACCTTAAAACCGCTGTCATTAAACGATAGTATCAAGGTGTACTTAAGGATTAATAGTAGTTTGTCGATGATATGGATGAGGCGGCGCATGACCATCTTCTCATCGAATACGGTGGTGAATACATTTTTCAATTCATCACGTGGTTGTACGATATATGTCCGGGTATGATGCCGCTAATAGTCAGAATATACTTACGTTATGTTAGTATAGTCGTGTGTAGTGACATTCAGGTGGACTGCTTCTGTCCCCTTAGGTTGAAGAAGCTCAGATGCCCGCTATTACTGATTATGTATTGACAAATCCCCTGCTTTTACGTAGTTTTTTGATGATTTGAAGCACTGGGGTATTGGGTAGTTCTTATTATCTTCCACGTGATATAATATCTCGATCGAAAGAAACGACATGAAGATGAAAGAATACTTCACCACGGGCGAAGCAACCGAACTCCTCGGTATTTCGCGCTCGACCGTATCTCGAAAATTTGACAAGGGTATCTTGAAGGGTAAGAAAAATCCCGTGACAGGTGACCGCCTCATTTCTGGTGACAGTTTGATGGCGTTCATGAAAGAGTATAATCTGGCGTTTGAAAGCGAAGAGGTGCAGCGGAAGGTTATCCTGGTTACCTCGGACAATGTTTTAACCTCCATCGTTCTTGATGCAATCGGCGAAGACAGGCGGTTTGACCTTAAAATCCTTTCCCGCGGTGCCGATGCCCTTATCATTTTTACCAGGGAAAAAATGGACCTCCTCATCATCGACAACGATCTCCCAGATATATACGGAGTCGAGGTGATTGATGCTCTGAAACGGATACAGATACATAATGGATTCAGGTTTCTATGCTGCACAACGTCGGTTGAGAAGGGGAAGAATCACGGCTCGATCAACGGAGAATATATTGACAAACAGTACCTCACACCACGCATACTCAAGCAGAGAGTAAAACAGTTACTCAACATCACGGATGAGCTGAGTGATGAACCGGAGGCCTTCAAACACGTGAGGCTCTTCAAACGCTACACGGTGAATCTCCCCTGTGAGCTAAAACTTATAAGTGAAATAGACCACCGGAAGAACAAGCGGGGCACAGCCGTTCTCCGTGATATCAGTTTCGGCGGGGCGACGCTGACCTCTATCTGCTTACCCGAAGATACCCCCTTTGCCGAAATTTTCAGGTTTACCGTCACAACAAGCAAGAAACCGCTGGAAAACTGGGAAGCCGATTCGAAACTCCTGAGAATCCACTCGGACAATCCGTTTCATGCGAGCGTGCGGTTTCTCAATGTTTCAAACCAAAATCTCGAAAAAATTCTGAAATTATCGCATAAAAAACTGATATGAATACAACCGCGTGACACTCACATGAAAAAACATTATAAAAGTCATCAGATAATACCGTTAAGAAGCAGTATACTCAAGGGGATGCTTTTTATGTTCCTTCTCGGTAAGATTACCGCAACGGCACCTTTGTATTCAGAAGAAACGGGAAAAATCCAGCAGATCGACCAACAGGTGAAACGTTTTCTCGACAGCAAAGATCGCTCATGGAGAAACGCCAATGTTCCGGATGCCGACGGCCGTGCTTTATACAATCTCATCATAGAAAATAACTACACGAGCGCCCTCGAGGTGGGGACATCGACCGGGCATTCAACGACCTGGATCGCTTGGGCGCTCAGCAAGACCGGCGGAAAACTCATCACGATAGAAATCAACGAAACACGCCACCGGCAGGCACAACGGAACCTTGAAGAGGCCGGCCTGAGCGAGTATGTCGATTTTCGTCTCGACGATGCCCATGAACTGGTGGCGGAACTGACGGGACCCTTCGACTTCATATTCGTTGATGCCGACAAGTCATGGTATCCACGCTACCTGGAAATACTCGCGCCAAAGCTCGAAATCGACGGTTGTTTTACTGCGCACAATGTCCTGAATACCGATATGCCGGGGATTCGAGAATTCCTCGAACGGCTCACGCGCATGCCTGCAATGGAAACGACCATCGACCGTTCCAGTTGGTCGGGCATCTCGGTCAGTTACAAGAGAAAAAAACACTAATCGTAAATAAATCGCAGTGAACGGGCAGCGCATACGGAAAACGTATATCTTCTTGATATTCCCCGTTTTACCGATTTTTCATTCGACGGGCTTTATTCGCGGTTGACAAGACGGTAGAGCATTGATCTGCGGAGTTCTACCGCGTGCTCCGGACATAACTCATGACAACAATAACAGCGAATACACCCCTGTTCGTTGATGTGGGCAAACTTCCCGTTTTCGATGGTAATGACCTTCATGGGGCAGGCATCGCGGCATATTCCGCAGGCGATGCATTTGTCGCGGATAATATGCGGTTGTACCGAAAGAATGTTCTTGAACAGCGGCGAAAGAATACGCTGCCACAATGGTATACCCACGAAACCGCTTTCACTGTCAAGAGACGACGGCGGTGCAAAATCGGGAACAATAACTTCCGTAAGTTCGATACCGACAATTTTCACCTCTTCAATACGGTGCGGGTGCAGACCACGTTTTTCCGCTTCGACAAGCACCGGATTAAATTCACGGCGGAAACCCATGAGTGTGGTGGCGACAACATCGAGCGCCAGCGGGCTTCGTGCGGCGATGAGGAGTCCGACGTGACGCGGACTTCCTGCGGCAGGCCCGTCACCTTCCATCGCCATCACCGCATCCATGAGGGAAATACGGGGGGAAACGTACGTCGCGAGATCGAGGAGCATGGCGGCAAAGTGACGAACATCATGAAGCTTGGCATGATATCCCGGCTTGGTCAGGCCGGGAATGACACCGAACATGTTCTTGACCGCACCGGTCATCATCGTATAGAGGTGCGTCTTCATCTTGCACAGGTTGAAAACGCCGTCCGAAGCAAGTATGGGTGAGATGATCTCAAAGCTCTGGATGAGCTTCCCCGCCGGGTAAAAAACTCTCTCGTAGGCGGTATCGAGATTGACTTCGCATCCCGCTTCCTTTGCCGCATCATACATTCCGCACTTTCGATGGAGTTTATCGAGCGTTTTTCTGGTATGACGATACCCTGCACCGGGGCTGTCGATGATGAACGGACGGGCGCCTGCTTCACGTACCATTCGCGCAACACCGGCGGCGACCGCGGGGTGTGTGGTTATTGTCTCTTCAGGACGGGCTGCACAGAGGAGATTGACCTTAAGTGCTATCATTTCACCCGGAGATACGAATTGTCCGATCCCCCCCATCATATCGATCAACTCAATAATCTTTTCCCCGGCATGCTCATAATCGGGACACCTGACAACATAAACTTTATTGTCGTCCATAACAACTCCTGTACACGGTCATTTCAATCCCCGCGGGGATACCGATATAAGTTTAGACCTGTTCCGTTCGGCAGTTTCTTTCGTATCCGGTGACGGAGCCCGGAACCGGGAACTTTACGGTTGCCTTTCCACTGAGCCTGCTGTTATATTACATCAGGTAATCTATATGAAATAATGTATTAATTGATAGCCATAACAGTAAGGCGCATAGTATTTAGTAAAATAACATATGGAGCTCACCGTGGCCGGAGCGATCATTGAAATCAGCGATTATTCCTTCTCCGTCGGAACGACCGGGATTTTAAAAAACGTCACCATGACCGTTGACGGGGGAGATTACCATGCGATAATCGGTCCGAACGGAGCGGGGAAAACCACGCTGCTCAAGTGTCTCATCCGTATATACACCGGGGGAACCGGGAGTGTTGTTATTGACGGAAAATCGCTTGAATCGTACCATCAGAAGGATCTGGCCAGGCTCATGAGCTACGTGCCGCAGAGTGATGGCCGTTCCCTGGATTTCACCGTGCGCGAGTTTGTAATGATGGGAAGATACCCCTATCTGAGCCCGTTCACCTCGGTCGGGAAACGGGACAGGGAGGAGGTGTCAAAAGCTCTCGAACTGACGGAAACCGCCGAGTTTGCGGAACGTCATCTGAATACCCTGAGTGGAGGTGAACGCCAGAATGTATTTATCGCTGCCGCGATTGCCCAGGGGTCGCAGATACTCCTCCTGGACGAGCCGACCACCTTTCTCGATCCAAAGCACGAAACCGACATTCACCGGACCTTGAAACGGGTGAACCGTGAGCGAGGCATTACCATCCTTTCGGTGACACACGACATCAATCATGCGATCATTTTGAGCGATCGGATAACCATGTTGAAATCCGGGAGCGTGGTATTCTCAGGCCCCCCCTCCGCGGTCATGACGAACGACCTTCTCGAACGCATCTACGATAAGACCTTTCTGTTTACCAGCCACCCTGTCACCGGCCAGCCTGTGATCGTGCCCGAGGGCATCGAGTCCTGATTAAAACTACAAAGTCGCGAGGAACACGATTCCTGTTTACTGAACAGCGCGATTATTACGATTGATTTTTATCATCAATTGTTGGTCGTATATCTATTATCTATTATCGCGACGGATGGATGAGAGCAAGTCGGTGAGGCCGTATTTCTTCAGCCGGCGGTAGAAGGTGGCGCGGCTCATGCCGAGGTTTTTCGCGGCTCTGTTGACATCGCCCTTCGCAAGCTTGAGCGCTTCACTGTAAAGTTTTCGGGAAGAATCCATCCGGTCGAAGAGTGCCTGCTCAATTTTGCCGCCAGGTACTCCCTCAGATTTTTCATCTTCAATGCTGTTGATGAGGTCGGCGGGCAAGTCGGCGACAGTGAGGATGTCGGACTGTGTGACGAGTACGGCGTGTTCGATGGTGTTTTCGAGCTGCCGGATGTTGCCTTTCCACGAATACTCAATGAGTTTCCGTATGAACGCCGGATCGACATCCTTGATTGTCTTGTTCGATGACTCGGCGAAACTGCGGATGAAGAAATGTACGAATTCCGGAATATCCTCACGGCGGTCACGGAGTGGGGGAATCTCGATGGTGAGCACGTTGAGTCGCCAGTAAAGTTCCTCCCGGAAATCACCGTTCTGGATGGCTTGTTTGAGGTCGCGGTTAGTGGCGGCGATGACCCGGGTCGAAATGGGGATGTAGTGTTCCGCCCCGACGCGCTGTATCACCTTTTCCTGGAGAACGCGCAGGAGTTTGACTTGGGTATCGAGGGGCATATCACCGATCTCATCGAGAAAGAGCGTACCGCCGGTCGCTTGTTCGAACTTACCGATATACCCACCCTTTCGGGCCCCGGTGAAGGCGCCTTCCGCATACCCAAAAAGTTCGCTTTCAATCAGATCCTTCGGTATGGCAGCGCAATTAACCGGTATAAATGGGCCATCCGCCACCGGGGAATCGTTGTGGATTGCCTGGCTGAACAATTCCTTGCCGGTACCGCTCTCTCCAACAATCAACACGGTGGAATTGGTCTGCGCGGCAAGTTTTGCGATCCGAATAGTCTCGGTGAGCGTTGTCGAGTGGCCGATGATGTCTTCGAAGGTGTACTTGGGCCGCTGCGAGGTAAAGCGTGAGATGAGTTTTATCGTTTCTTCCATTGGGCGGAACGAGATCACACATTCACGCTGTTCTCCCGATATATCCTTGTACGAGCGCATGGTTACGATTGCGGCGAAATTACCGGAAGGCCCCTGAAACGATACGACGCGGTTTGTAAGTTCGGTGTCTTGGGAGATGATGGTGGAAAGGGAAGGTTTATAGGACGTTACCGTGTCGATGGTGAGTTGACCCTTTGTTTCATCGGTAAATCCGAGAGATTTGCGTGCAACGTCGTTAAAGTCGATAATTATGCCGTTTTCATCGACTGCAATAATCCCGCTGTCGATGGAGTCGAATATTGCAGACATACGGGAATACAGAGTTTCAATAACGTCGAGCTTGTTTTTTTCTTCGCTTGAAAAACGTTTGAGCTCGGAGTGCGCGAGGGCATTTTCGACTGCCATTGCCGCAAGACCTGCAATGTGAACGAGCACATCGACCCCGATTGAGAAGAACAGGCTCTGGGAATTCTTGAGTGTTTCATCCGAATCGAACAAGCTGATAGCGCCGAGGGAGCGTTTCTGGCCAATAAGAGGGAGACAGATGCTCCAGATCGGGGAGTCTGCATAGTCACCGAACGGCTTATCCTTTTTCAGATAGCTCACTCGCGGTTCCTGCGAAACCATACAGCTTTTTATCGTCTCGGTCGAGTAGGTTTGTGCGAAGTTTGCCTTCAATCCGTGCGAGGTCGTCTGGATGGGGTTTCCATCATGGTCGAAAATTTTGATGAGAATACCTTTTATTCCAAAGGCATTGGCAATTTCCCAGGCGACTTCGTCCAGAATGGTAGTGAAATCGAGCGAGGAGGAAATGGAACTGGCGATGGAAATCGATAATTCGAGGAGTTTTGCACGATATTGCAAACTTTCGTAGAGCTGGGCGTTTTTAATTGAACCAGCGATATCGGCGGTGAACTTGTTCAGTTCTTCCGCTTCGCTTTCGGTAAAATCCCGCTCCGTTTTACTCCTGATATTAAGCGTGCCGATTAGCTCTTTCTCCATGATGATCGGGAAGGAGAGGGTGGATGGATAGGTTTCGTCCTGGGCATACGCCGAATAGAGGTTGCGGGGGTCTTTCATGATGTTTTTCGTCGCGATATACTTTCGTGTTTTGGCGACGAGACCGGTAATACCCTTGCCGATGGGCACCCTGACATTGCCTATGGCGATGGGATCGAGGCCGACAGAAACTCTAAGTACCAACGTATCTGAATCCGGTTCTTTCATGAAGATTGAGACATCATCGACCGAGAGATAATCCGCGATGATCCGGGCGATGAGTTCGAGTCGCTCCTCGACCACGAGGGGCGCATTGATTAGTTTCAGGGCATGTGTCAGGAATATCTTCGATTTCAGCAGCGCCGACTTTTCCACATCTGTGTCGCGGTGTTTCGCCATATAAACTCTCTGGTGACTTTTGGGATGTGTTCACTTACTAGCAGTTCACCAACAATGTAGGTATATGATCTCTGTTTTTCAACGTATTTTTCGCTTCAGCACCTGCAGGGAGCATGGCGTTGCATCATGTAATGCATGTGGAGCTCGCGGTGGCCGAGTTGTTCGGCGCAGGTAAGTTTACCGCCGGCAACCTTGGCAATCTCGTCGAGTAAAATGCTGCCCATATCCTCAAATGTTTTGTCCCCCGTGAGAAGGGGAGAGGTATCGATATCGATGTTCTCGGACATGACCTCACAGGTTTTCGGTGTGCCGCAGATCTTGATGACGGGCATAAGTGCGCTGCCTATGGGAGAACCTCGTCCGGTCGTGAAAACCAGGAGGTGGCAGCCAGCCGCCGCCGCGTTTGACATGTCCTCGGCATCGCTGATCGGAGAAAATCCGCGCGAGAGATCATCGGGAATGGAATCGATGAGATAGAGTCCCTGTTTACACGGTCGTTCACCGACGCGCACGACATCGGTGATCGGACGCCTGCCGCTTTTCATATAGGCGCCGAGAGATTTTTCCTCGATCGTTGTCAGACCTCCTTCCGCGTTTCCCGTTGCGATACCGAACATATTGAGTTTCGTGCCGACATCGATTGCACGGTTAATGGCCTCGCGAATCTTGTCCGCCACTTCGGGTGTTGTCCTCCGGGCGACCATATCCGCACATCCGATCATCTCGGTGATTTCATCGAAAAAACAGGTTCCGCCGGCATCGATTACCAGGTCGTAAAGGGCGCCGACTGAAGGATTTGAGGTTAATCCGCTCAGGGCATCCGATCCCCCGCAGTTTGTGCCGATACGGAGATCGGAGAGGTAGAAATCGCATCGCTCGACACTCGATCCCTTTGCGAGCAGTTCTTCGATATACCGCTGTCCCTTCTCGATCGAGGCCGTGGTGCCGCCGTCCTTTTGTATGCAGACATGGAAAGCATCACGGCCGTTTGTGCGGGCGACATCGATGAGCGTCTCTCCGCGAAGCATTTCGCATCCCAGGCTGACCACCAGGATGCCGGAAAGATTGGGATGCACAACCAGCGCGCTCATCACCCGTTTCACAAAATCATTCGAATGGCAACCGTCGTACCCGAAAAGCTGCACATCCTCGAATCCCGATGCGATATCACGGGCGACGTGCTCTGCGCATTCCACCGTGTACACGACGGCGACGTGGTTCCGAATACCTTTCTGGCCGTCCGGTCGCAGCCATCCCTGAGTAAGTACCTTATTGTTCACTCTTTCAGCCTTTTTTGAAATTCTGGATCGACGCAACTTTTAATGTTATGAAGATGAACCCACTCTCCGGGATTGATATTCCTGGTCGCGATGCCAATAATTTCCCCAAACTTGACGATCGCCTCACCGTCGTAAATTGCGGTTAGGGCTGCTTTGTGTCCGAAGCCGATGTCTTCCACAATCCGGAGGGTTTCAGCAGCGTCCTTAATGCGCACGGAATCGTCCCGCTTCGCATCGCAGATGAGTGTGGCGACATTATCCTTCGTATCGAGAAGGATGGCGGTTTTCGCACTGTTTTTCATGAGGTGCCTCAACGATGAAGGCTGGACTATAAGTAATACCGTATATCAGTACTGTCCGGTAAAAGTATCGTAGCACCGGGAGTATTGATTGTTTGTATCGATCCCCGTTGAAAAGCCCCGCGTTCGTGAGGATTTTTCGGAACAGGAAGGGCAGGCTGTCAGAACGGGACACGGTTCCGTGAGTTCTGCGCTTCCCGAAAAACCGGAGCGGACGGGGAAATCAGGCTTTTCCGGGGCGTGTTTCTTTGGTACATTTCTTTGCACGAGTAAAGAAAGTACATCTCAAGATAATAAGAAGTTATAAAAAATATTTTTACTTATTATCCATTTTCGTTTCAG
>CAYWBT010000069.1:0-13563 GCA_964456585.1 uncultured bacterium | reverse complement strand
AGCCGATGGTCGTTTCGGTCGGGCCGTATTCATTATATATCTTCATAGCGGGATTGAGATCGAGGAGTGTCCTGATATCTTCCCTATGGAGCTTTTCGCCGCCCGACACAGCGATCCGCACATTGGTTTCTTTGAGACCGAGCCCGTCGATAATCCGTATATGAGAGGGTGTCAGATTGAGCACATCTGTTTCGGTTTCGGGCGAGACGGCGAGGGCGAGCGCTTCGGCGGGATTGGCGTCATGAGGCGGGATGCGCAGTGTCGCACCCATGCACAAGGGAACGAACAGGGTCATGAGCGACATGTCGAACGCAAGCGGGCTGGTGAGACAGAAATTCCCCGTGTCATTTTCCGGAAAATAATAGTCTATCGCCCATGCAACGTAATTGACAAGACTTCCGTGCTCGATCTCGCATCCCTTGGGAACGCCGGTTGATCCGGATGTATAGATGACATACGCGAGACTGTCGGGAGAGGGAACAGCAGTCCCCGCCATAGATCGGGTGTCGTTGAGATGCTGGAGGCTGTCGATATCCGTTTTACAGACGCTTTCAAGATTGTCGAATAACTCTCCTTTACCGATCAGGAGGTGTAAGCCGGCAGTTTCGAGAATACGGGCGGCTCGGATTTTCGGCGCTTCGTGTTCGAAAGGAAGAAACGCTCCACCTGTTCTGAGTATACCGATTATAACAGCAACAAGCGCTGCCGATGGCGGCGCACAGACGCCCACGAGATTGTTCGGGCCGATTCCGTAATCCGATGCCAGCCTGTCAGCCATCCGTTGGGATAGTGTGTCGAGCCCAGCATACGTCATAATACCATCGGCATCGATAACTGCGGCGGCGTTGGAATGTGTCTGTACTGCGTTATCGAAAAGATCGATGATAGTGTGTAACCCGTTATAGTCGCGTGTTTCGCCATCGAGCCGGAAGAATGCGGTATCAGCTAGATTCCGAGTTGCACAAGGAATTGAACTGATTGGCACATCGGGATCGGTGCAGACGCTTTCTATCAGGCCGCAGAAACAGTCAGCCCATATCCGCACGCACTGTTCTTCGAGTACGGTTAAATCGAACTCGAAATCGAGATGTACGACATCGTTTTTTTCGATGGCGTCAAGACTGAAATCGAACATGGCGCCTGGAATGGGGACAGTCATTTCTTTGGATTCGATGCCCACGAGATCGAGGCTGCGGTCGTCGGCGGTTTCATATGTGAACATCGTTCCCACCGTGTCGCCGGTTTTCTCTGCGATCAGTTCGTAAGGTATTTCTTGGTGCTGGTATGCTTCTGCGCACACGTCACGGACGTCCACCAGGAACTCACGGAATGTCTGGTCACCGTGAGGCTTGAGCCTGAGCGGCAGGGTATTCACGAACATCCCGATTGTCGCCTCGAAACGCTTTCCCGGCCTGCCGGTCGTGGCAACCCCGACAACCATTTCGGATATTCCGCCAAATGAACGCAACAGCATCGAGTATACGGCGAGCAAAAACATGTACGGCGTGACCCCGCATGATGCAGCTGTCTTTCGGATGCGATCCCTGAGACCGGTGTCAATGATTGTTCTTATATGACCGGCTTTCTGTGAATGTCTCGTTGACTCGGGTATGTGCGAAAATGTGACCGGCAGCGGTGCATCCGCGAGCACCCGCGACCAGTATGCACGTTGTGCGGTACAGTCACCGCTTGCCTCGAACTCTCGCATGAACAGTTCGTACTGGGAATAGGATGCGCCCGCATCGGGTGGTTCGTCGTCGTTATAGAGAGCGTTGAGTTCCCGGGTGAGCGTCGCCAGCGCGATACCGTCGACCACAATGTGCAGTGAATCGAAGACGAGGAGGCTGCTGCCGTCTTCGAATTCCGCAATGCCAACACGCAAGAGCGGCGGACATTCGAGATCGAAGGGACGAATGAAACTGTCGATGATTTGTTCAGGACTCCTCCCGTCGGGAACAATGTGTTCGATAAAAAATCGAGGCTCGTCGACAACGGTTCGAACGAGACGCCCGCCGGCAATACGGAATCCCGACCGCAGGCATTCGTGACGCCGTATGATGTCGCCGAGCGAACATTCAAGCCGTTCGATATCGAGGTCGCCGCGAATGCGCCATGCCGACGGCATGTGGTAGGGAGCCTGGCCGTTTTCGCCCTGCATGGCGGCATAGATGCGTTTCTGAACCGAGGTCGCATCATGGAAATAGGCCGGTGCGCCGCGTTCGAGACGGAACGGAAAACCACCATCGCGGAGGCATTTTATGGCGTTCCTCACCGCCCGGATAATCGCACGGATGTCGTTTTCGGTGTGAGCGACCGAGAGACAGCATGTCCTGCGTTCCCACGTGTAGACGCCCGCATCGGTCAGCATGAGGAAGAACAGGTCGAGTTCGATGGGATTCGCCAGAAGGGTCCAAGGACCGTACGACTCGAATCTGAACTGCGATCCGAAACGTGCGATTCGCAAAGGAACCTGCTCTTCCTGAAACCACAGGTTCAATTCGTCGGCCAGTAATCCCGCCAGACGGCTAATCCGATCCTGAAGTGCGGAACCTTTCTCGAGCATGTATCCGGCTACAGCCGCGACTGCCTCCATTGAAAAAGGATGTCGGCAGAAGGTTCCTCCGAACACGACAGCTTCATCCGAGGGCAGGCTTTCGTCGCCGTACTGCCAGAAACCGCCGTCGATCAGATCGAGATAATCGGCCGATCCCGCAATTATTCCGACTGGCAGTCCGCCGCCGATGGTTTTACCGTAAAGGGCGATGTCGGCCCTGATGCCGAAATACTCCTGAGCACCGCCAGGAGCGATGCGGAAACCGTTGACCATCTCGTCGAATATGAGTGCGATATTTTTTTCACGTGTCAGTTTTCGAAGACGCCTGAGAAATGTCTGCGGCTGAAGGCTGGGACGACGGCTCTGCACTGGCTCAACAAGGACGGCTGCGAGATTTTCCGCCATACGTTCGATAGCGGCAAGCGAGGCAGGTGAATCGTAATCGAGCATGACGATGTCCTCGACCATGCCCGGCGGTGTACCAGGTGAAAGCGGCTCTACTTTACCGTCGACCTCTGCACCCAGAACGCCATCGAAAATACCGTGATAAGCGCCATTAAAAACGACCACCTTCATTCGTCCCGTTTTTGCCCGGGCAAGCCTGAGCCCCGCCATCACTGCCTCGGAACCGGTGTTGCAGAAACACACCCGTTCCATGCCAGTCAGGCACGAAACCAATTCCGCTGCTCTGCCTGTCATGTTGCATTGTGGCCCGAGTTCGAATCCATCGCGGAGACGTTTTTCCACGGCGGCGACCACTATTGGATGACGGTGTCCCATGAAGTTTACGCCCATGCCGAGCGCGATGTCGATATAGTCATTGCCGTCGATATCGGTGAAATGCGCACCGTTGGAACCATCGGCCATGATTGGGTAAATCGCTTCCTTGAGGCGTTTACGGAATGAGAGTGTGTTCTTCCAGTCTGCCAGTTCATGGCGGTATTTCTGGGTGAGTGCCCGCGATTTCAGCGTCCGGGAGACATGATGGGTGATCACCGAATCGATGAAGGTCTCCTGTTCGGATGTCAGGTCGTCTTCCGTGTCAAGTCTGAATCCCCGGATGTCATGAGCTATCCTGGACTTTCCCCGCCGGGATGGTCTGGTGTTCGATCCATCGAATGCATGAGATGCAAGAAAGGATAATTGCTTGTCGAACAGATCTTCGAGCATTTCAGTCTGCGTGTGGAACAGGGATATGAGAGCATCGTCTTCGTCATCGAAGGTACTGGTGCTGGTACTGGCTATTTCGGTGTCTGTTGCGCTGGATAACGACGCGGCGGGAACGATTCCGGTACTGTCAGCCATTTTCAGCTTTGGTTCCGGGTATAATTCGGGGTCCAGGGCGACTGCAATCGATGCCACATGCCCAGCGAGTGTCCTGAGACTCGGCATGTTTTTGAAGAACCAGGCCATTTCCAGCTTGACCCCGAAACGCCGCTCGATTTCCTGACCGAACTTGATCAACATCAGTGAATCGAGCCCCAATTCGAGCAGGTTTGCCGAGTCGTCAAGTTCCCCGGCGGGAATACCGAGCGTCGTTATTGCTATTCCCGAGAGCGTAGTCAATACATCGCTTTCATTCATGGGATTCCGGCTCCTCGTGCAAAGCGTTGCCGAGCGTTTCCAACTGGCGTTTGAACAGTCGTTTCATTGATGTAATCTGCATCTCCATTATACGCTTTGCCGTGCTTGAGGAAATGTTGTCCGGTAGTTCGACATCCGGAAAAACCGTTTGTGTGTCGAAGTATCCCATTTCCGATTTCGGCGGGTGCAGGACAGTTTCTCTAAAGGGATAGAGAGGTATGTCCGCCCCGACTGACCGCCTGAAAATACCGCCGGTAAAGTCAACGTCGCATCCTGCAGTATACAGCCGCGCGAGTGTGAGTGAAACCTGTTTCCATGCTGGAATAGTGGGCCCCTGCGAGAACAGCCATTGACAGTTTTCGGTGACGGTTCTGCAAAGGCTTGTCAGAGTGGGCGAAGCGCCGATTTCGAGACAGATATCGATATCTGCTATCGCGGCGAGGGCATCCTTGAACCTGACCGTGCGACGCATCTGCTCCGTCCAAAAAACAGGCCACTCTGTTTTGTCCGTTAGTTCGGATGCGTTCATGGCGGAGACAAATTGAATTTTTGGCGCATCGAACCTGTGGCCGTTGAGAAAATTACGGAATTCACCGAGCACAGGATCGATCAACTGAGAATGGAAGGCTTGTGAAACCGGCATTTCGCGGAACTCGATTCCCGCTATCCGCATACGGGCGAGGATATCGGAGACGGCGTTGCGCTGGCCGGATATGGTGATGTTATCATCTCCATTGACAGCCGCGATATCCACGTTCGTTCCGATGAGGAAATCCCGAGCAGTCATTTCGTCTGTCAGCACCGCTGCCATCATACCTTCCGTTTCGATGCTATCGGCAAGGCGAGCGCGTTCAATAACTATCTCCATGCCTTCTTCGAGTGTGAGCACTCCGGCTGCGTAAGCTGCTGCATAATCGCCTATGCTGTGCCCGATAACAGCCGATGGCCGTATCCCGAATGATCGCCACATGTCAGTGAGTGCCACACCCATAGCATAAATCGCTGGCTGGGTGAACAGTGTTCGTTTCAGCAGGGAGTCGTCATCACCGAACATCACATCGAGAAGCGACCGACCGATCCGTTCCGAGGCGATCTTTTCGCAGGCGTTGATCGTATCCCTGAACGGCTGGTGAGTACGGTATAATTCGTTGCCCATACCGGGAACCTGCGATCCCTGTCCGCTGAAAAGAAAAGCTATTCTGATACGGTTTTTAGTGGTTCCTTCGACAATCTCTCGGCTGCGTTTCCCGATAGAAAACGAGAGTAGAGCTTTGCGGGCACTCGTAACGTCTGGGGCGCATACGGCGACCCGATGGGAATAGTGATCACGCTCCAATGCCGCAGCGTCGCAAATATGATGAAAATGTATATTTTCGTTCTCAAATAATGATGTGTATCTCGAGACGAGGCTGATGAGCGACTCAGGATTCTTAGCCGAAACAGGCAGCACGCGCCAGTCAGGAAAATCGTGAGCGTCCACTGTATCGCTTGCAGCGGACAAATCAACAGGTGGTTCAGCGATCAGGATATGCGCTCCGGTTCCAGAAATACCGAATGAACTGATTCCCGCGATTTTACGTTCATAACCGGCCGGCCAGGGTGTGCATTCACGGCAGACATCGATGTCGATTGTCGGCCATTCGATACGGGTTGAGAGCGATTCGGCGTTGATGCTCGGCGGTATCACATCGTCGCGGACTGTGAACACGGCCTTGAACAGGGAAGCAACGCCCGCCGCAGCTTCAAGGTGGCCGATATTGCTCTTAACCGAGCCGATGAGGAGTTTACTGGTACGGTGTCCGAACACATCAAAAAGCGATGTCGCTTCGATCGGATCACCTATATCTGTGCCCGTTCCGTGAGTTTCAACATACGCCACATCGCCGGGGAGAACGCCGGCATCGCGCATGGCACGCTCGATTATCCGTTGCTGCGCAATTCCCGATGGAGCCGTAAATCCGGCGCTCTGCCCATCGTGGCCCAACGCACCCCCGAGGATGAGAGCGTGAATACGGTCGCCGTCGGCACGGGCGTCATCGATCCGTTTAAGCACTACGATACCGCAGCCTTCGCCGCGTCCGAATCCCGTTGCTCCTTCGCCGAATGCTCTGCAAATACCGTCGGCGGAAAGCGCCCGTATTGAACAAAGTGCCACGAAGGAGAGGGGGCTTATAAGGAGATTGACACCTCCTGCCAGTGCAATCGGGCATTCGCCTTTTCTGAGGGCTTCCACTGCCCCCATCACAGCAACGAGAGACGAGGAACAGGCGGTGTCGAAGGCTATGCACGGCCCGTGAATGTCGTAGTAATATGAAAGGTGACCGGCGGCGCTGTTGAACGATGACCCCGTCAAAGTATACGGATCGGAACGCTCATTGATATCCGGTGTGGCGTATGACATTAAATAATCGTATGAAGAGATGCCGAGAAAAACGCCTGTGTCTGTTCCGCGTATCGAGGAAGGAGAAATACCGGCATCCTCGAGCGCATGATGGCTCTGGGTCAGTAGGGCGCGTTGCTGGGGATCCATCATTTCAGCTTCAGCCGGGCTCAGACCGAAGAACTCGTGGTCGAACGAGAACGGATCTCGCTTGATAAACGATGCCCGTGTGCAATAGTATTTCCCGCATTCTCCCGGCACGGGTGAGTAGTATCGCTCATGATCCCATCGCGTAGCGGGAATTTCCCTCGTTGCGTCGATACCGTCAAGGAGCATCTGCCTGAACGATTCTGCATTGTCTCCGCTTCCGGGAAACTCACCAGCCATGCCGACAATCGCCACCGGCATACCGGGTACGGCCAATTTTCGCTTGAGAACATCTGCCTCGTCGGCAAGCGCGCGGATTTTATCGCGAGCGGCTCTGAGCGTCCCCTTGTATTGTTCTTCACGTGCCGTATCCATACATCTCACTTAAGCAGGCTGTCGATATTATCCATGAGGTTGTTTACATCGTTTGTCACGGAGTCCTCTTGTTGCAGGGCGTTATCCTCGAACCATGCTGCGATTTTTCCGATAGTGGGATAACTGAACAAGAACGATGCGGGGAGATCGATGCCGGTATCCTTTATCAAACGATTGCGAATCTCGACGGCCATGAGAGAATCGAATCCCTGCTCCATCAGTGGTTGAATAGTTGAAACGCGCGAAGCATCCGTATACCCAAGTGTCGTCGCCGCCATGGTACAGAGCGCTTCTTCGAGTTTGTCGCGGCGTTCCGAAACATACCCGTCGAGTATCAATCCAAGCGGGCTTTTTTCTTCCTTGACCGGTGAGCCGCCGGGAGCGCTTTGTGCGATGAATGTATCGAGATAATCGCCGAGAATGGCTGTGCGCGAGTCGATAAATACATCCCAGTTCATCGCCATTACACCGACCACCGGTTTGCCTGTTCCCGCTGCTTTCTCCAGTGCGGAAAGAGCGCTCTCCGGCTCCAGTGACAGTATCCCGTTCGCTGTGAGACGCGCGCCTCTTCGTTCGTCCTCGGCAGCCATTCCACCTCCTGCCCAGGGGCCCCAGCAGAGAGAGAGAGCGGTCATCCCCGTAACGGTGCGATATTCCGCAAGCGAGTTAAGCATCATGTTGGCGGCGGCATAATTCGCCTGTCCGCCGCTTCCGAGGAGCGCCGCCGCCGAGGAATACAGCACGAACCAGTCGAGCGGAACGCCTGCGGTCGCTTCGTGAAGATTCCATGCGCCGAGAGCTTTCGGCTCCATCACGCGGGTGAACTTCTCACGCGACATTTTCGTAATAGTTGCATCGTCGAGAACACCGGCTGCGTGGAAAACACCTCTAAGCGGTGGAAGATTATCGTTGATATACTGCATAAGCCGTGAAACATCGTCTTTGCTCGAAATATCGCACCTTACATCTTCGATACAGCAACC
The DNA here is from genome assembly GCA_964456585.1 of uncultured bacterium. Lineage (GTDB taxonomy): Bacteria > Latescibacterota > Latescibacteria > Latescibacterales > Latescibacteraceae > Latescibacter. The sequence goes on along the minus strand of CAYWBT010000069.1, from coordinate 5,540 downwards.
CGATTCGCGAAGCGTATCCAACTCTTCCCTACGATTATCCCCGACGCCTCCCCGGCTCGCGAGTACGATACATCCCGCTCCTTTCTTGGCAAGCCATTGGGCGAGAGCATGACCGAGAACACCGTTCCCGCCGGTGATAAGATAGGATGCGTCCGAAATTATCGGCGGAGGTCCAAAGCGCGGCGAAATACGGGCAAGCCTCTGCGACAGGTAGTTACCTTCGCGGACCGCTCCGAACAGGCGCCCGCTTTTTCCTCCAATGATAGTACACAGTAAGGTAATGGACGCTTCGGACAAATCGGTGTCGATGATACCCCCGGAGAGCAACGGTTGTTCGGCTGCAAGCGACATTGCTGCGCCCCACAGCGACGATCCTGCTATTCCCGAAACATTAGCGCCGGGACCCACAGCACGGCAGGTGACTACCCATACGGCAATACTCAGTTCCTTTCGGATGATCGATCCGGCGGTTTCGATCATTGCCATACAGGCGTTAACTGCTTCATTTACAGTAGTATCTCCAGCAATGGATTCCTGAGTCTGATTCATTAAACCGTCATAAGCGATAACAACCGTATTCAAACCGTTTCCGATGGCTTGAGCGAGTGTTTCCGGCAAGGTTCTCAGTTCACCAGCGTTAAAGAGCATGCCTCCCCTGCGTTCATGTATGAAACCGGCGAGTTTCCCCTCTCCGAGACCGATGACGGCAACTGGTCCTTCGGCATTGGCGGCCGGTATGGGCGCTGTTATCCATTCGCTTGTATATAACAGCTCGCCAGCATCGGTATTCAGCAACCGATACAGCGTTTCACGGTCGGTTTTCTGCATCATGATGCCGTCCATCTCCATCACGGGATCGCCGTCGGCATCCACAGCAACAATGCTCATGGAGACAAGTCCTTCGGCCATCCTGACCGCCCGCGAGCGGCATATAACTTCATCGGGAAAATCGCGCCATAGAACCACTTTTTCGATATGTGTGGGCACGATCGTCGCGCCATCCGCCAGAAGTTCGTTCATATAGGTATGGAAAAAAGCAGGAAGACCCGTCTGAAGAATAGAATCGATTGCACCGGGATACACCACATACCCGCGCTCCCTGTTCTGTCCGAGACGGACTGAAACCCGGCAAATTGCCTCGCCCGTACCAGAAATAATCTCCGTTATCCGCCGGAATCCATCGCCTATATTATAACCGGCGTTGACGAATGTACGGTAAAAATCATCTTTTGCCAACGGTCGCGCATCCGGAACAGGTCGCGTGATCAGGCCTGCAGTATCCGGCTGAGGATGATGGGGTTGCCGTGAAAGCGTTCCCGTACAGTGGATCGTCCAATCGCTCGATTCTTCGGACCTGCTGGCAAGGCGGAAGGCGGTTTCATTTCCCTTCGTCGTGTCGAAGATGACCTGCACCAGTCGCCGGGTTTCTCCGGTCACCACGAGTGGGGCGGTGAATTCCACATCTTTGAGAGTACAAACCGGTCTGCCCCATACCTCTTTCGCGGCGGCCAGGATCATTGCCAGATGTCCCGCTCCCGGGCTGATCGGTTTTCCATAAATGATGTGTTCGTGGAGGAAATCGGGGCTTTTCTCGTCAAACACTGTCTCGTATACCACCGCACCGTTAAGCGCCGGGCTGTCCACTCTTCTCCCCAATACCGGGTGACTGTCGGCATTGGCGCCAAAGGGCGGTTCGGTATGAACGTGCATCCAATAGCTCTTTCGATCGAATGGATATGTCGAAATAGTTGTTTTTTTACAGCAGAACGGATCGTAAAGCCTTTGAGGGACAATACCTGCCGCGTATAAACGCGCCGCTGCCTCGAACATTGTCGAGATAGCGCCCGCTTTCGGTGAAAGAGACGATATACAGGCGATTCCTTTCGGCACCGTCTGTGCGACTAGTCCCGACAAGGCCGCAGTACCGCCGGCTTCGAGCACGACTCCGCACTGTCCGGTTATAGTGGCGACCGCCTCGGCGAACCGCACCGGATTCGTTATTTGATCGATCCAGTAAGAAGATTTTGTTACCGTTTGTGTCTCTACGTTACCCGTAACGGTCGATACGAACGCGGGGCCGGAGGGCGCTTTAAATGTTATGCCGTCAACCACGTTCCTGAAAGTCTTTGCCACGTCATTCATGAGCGGTGAATGAAAAGCATGGGATACGCGAAGCATTTTACTTTTAATTTTCTTTTCCGATAAGTCTGCACATACCGCTTCGACCGCTTCGGTGGCTCCCGATATCGATACCATTTCCGGTGCGTTCACTGCTGCAATCACGACGTCCCCGTGCTTGGCGATAAATGAGCGCACTGTCTTTTCGGAAGCGAAAACAGCTGCCATCGTCCCGTTCGATGGTACGTCGCCCATCGCTTTCGCCCTTGCAGCTACAAGCTTGAGCATGTTATCGATGCTCATGATGCCTGCAGCCACCGCTGCGGGGTATTCTCCGATACTGTGCCCGGCGACATAGGTGGGCGTAACGCCCCACGATGTCCAGAGTTTCCAAAGCGCATACTCGATCGAAGCGATGACCGGTTGCGCATTACCCGTGAATTCCAGTTCTTCAGCAGTACTATCACCGTAAAGCAGGCGTTTCAGATCAACATCGTAACGCGCGAGAATGGCGGCACATTCGTCGATCGCCATAGCAAATACAGGAAAATGCTCATATAGTTCACTTCCCATGTCGGGGTATTGTGAGCCCTGTCCGGTGAACAGCATGGCAATCGACGGTTCTTTGGAGGGACTGTCGGGCAATGTGCGCGTTCTGAGGGCGGTGGCGATGGATATGCTGTCCGCTCCCGTGACCGCAATGCGCCATCTATGATGGGCTCGGCCCACAAGAGCTGTGTAACAGAACGATGATAGATCGAGCCCCGATAGTTTTTCGATGGCATCGGCGTAGCGATTTTTCAATTCGTCGAGTGATTTTGGAGATTTGGCGGATACCGGGAGCATGAACAATGGCGGTACTGTCTGTTCCGTGTCCTTGTCCGACAATGATTTCGGGATGTACTCTTCCAGTATGGCGTGTCCGTTCGTTCCGCTGAAACCGAATGCGCTGAGGCCGGCGCGACGGATACGTCCGTATTGTTCCCATGGAGTGAGTGATGTCGGTGCGACAATCGGATAACGATCCCAGTCGAATCGGGTGTTCGGTGTTTTAATATGTATGTTGGCGGGGATCGAACGGTGACGCATGGCACAGATGATCTTCGCAATTCCCGCTATAGCCGCTACCGGTTCGAGATGACCGATATTCGCCTTGACAGATCCGATCATGAGGGGATTGCCGCTTTTACGGCCGGAACAATATGCTTTGGCAAGAGAATTGATTTCGATTGAGTCGCCGAGTGCAGTCCCCGTACCATGCGCCTCGATATAACTGATATCAGTGGATTCGAGCCCGGCATCGGTGAGAGCGTCAGCGATAACGCGTTCCTGAGCGAGGCCGTTGGGCGCGGTAAGACCGTTGCTTTTACCGTCCTGATTCGTAGCCGTACCGCGGACGACAGCCATGACAGGATCACCGTCTCGCTCGGCGGCAGAAAGCCGCTTGAGAACCAGCATCACGCACCCTTCGCCACGGCCGTAGCCGTCGGCGGCGTCGTCGAACGCCTTGCTTCGACCGTCCGGACTGACAGCGCCAAGCTTGGTGAAGGCCACATGCAGATCAGGAATCAGCATCAGGTTGACACCTCCCACCACCGCGGTATCAGATTCGCCCTCGCGGAGACTGCGACAGGCGCAATGGAGCGCCACAAGAGAAGACGAACATGCCGTGTCCACCGTGAAGCATGGTCCCTGAAAATCGTAAAAGTAGGCCAGGCGGCCTGCCGCTCCGGAGAACGTTGTCCCCGTGAGGGAATAGGCGTCGATGAGATCGCGACGGTAACTGTCTCGATGGGCGTGGGAGTAATCAAGACTCGACATACCAATAAAGACACCCGTGCGGCTGCCTTGAAGCGAGGTTATGTCTATGCCCGCTTGTTCGAATGCCTCCCACATCACTTCGAGCATGAGTCGTTGCTGCGGATCGAGCTGGCGTGCTTCACGAGCCGAAATGCCAAAAAAAGGAGCATCGAACATGTCTATCGGGCAGGTGAGGAATCCACCTTCACGCGTATGGCTCGTGCCGGGAACGGCTGGATCGGGATCGTAATAGCGATCCGTATCCCATCGATCCGGAGGAACAGGACAGACGGCATCAACTCCTTCTTTGAGGAGCGCCCAGAATGAATCGGGATCGTGTACGCCCCCGGGGAGACGGCATGAGAATCCCACGATTGCTAGCGGTTCTCTTTTACCGGTCAACCGTTCGCGACCGGAGATTGTCCCGGTAGGATCGCCCCGTTCGAGCAATTCCAGGAGATATTCCGCGAGCAGGGGAATTGTCGGATAGTTAAAGGCAACCGTTGCGTGGATGTCCAACCCCAACCGATCGTTTATGGCGTTTCTGAGCCCGACCGCCATAAGCGATGTGACTCCCATGTGAACGAATGCTTCTTCCTCCGACGGTGTTATTTTTCCACCGGAAATATCGACTAGGCAGTTGCTAATAAGTACCGTAAGAAGCTGTGTCCGCCGTCCAGGTTCGGCATCGAGAATGAGCCGGGCGTCATGCAATAACGAGGAACCCGGTATTTTCGATAAAATAGTATTTTCACCTTTTGCTATAAGGGAAAGCGCTTCGTCTATAACTGGCGCGGCTTTTTCGTCTCTCCGCATGAGAGCGGTGGTTATAATCGGTTTTCCAAAGGATCGGGCGCAGTCTATGAGAGAATCCTGCAACACAGCGTGAGGGGAAATTTCGAGAAAAGATTCCGCGCCGTTTGCAAGCGCCGACCTCATCGCCGAACTGAACGCGACAGGCTTTCGTATATGTTCGCGCCAGTAGAGAGCATCAAAATCACCCTTGTGTGCCAAGCCGCCGCGCAGTGAAGAATAGACTGGAATAAGTGGTGTCGCCGGGCGTAATCCTTCAAGCGAACGCTCGAAATCGTCGAGGAACTGTTCCACCGCCCGCGAATGCAGAGGTGAATCCACGCGGAGTAGACGGCAGAATACGCCCGTTTCGGCGGTAATCGCTTCTATCGTCCGGTTAACCGCATCTGTGGGTCCGGTAATAACGGTGGCCTGGGGGCTGTTCTCAACTGCTACAGTAACATCGGAATCATCGAGATAGGTATTGAGTTCCTCGGAAGACAGTGAAACATGTGCCATCGATCCAAGTCCGGTCACGCGAGCAAGAATACGGGAATGACCCCATGCCACGAGGGCCGCGTCTCTGATAGTGAGCGCTCCCGATGCATGCGCCGCTGCGACCTCGCCACCGCTGTGACCGATGATCGCCAAGGGCTCGACTCCTTTTTCAAGGAGGAGATGGAAAAGCCCGATCTCAACCGCAAGGACACACGGGTGACCTTTGGATGCATCGGATATGTCCTCTCCATGGCGGATCATTTCAAGAGGAGAAAACCCGGCGAGTCTGGAAAATGCCGTGTCAAATGCCGAAACGCCTTGAAGGAATGACG
>CAYWBT010000068.1:0-13788 GCA_964456585.1 uncultured bacterium | reverse complement strand
ACATGGTGCTGGTGCTCGACGAGCCGACATCATCTCTCTCGCATGTCGATACCGAGCATCTCTTCGAGGTTATCAGAACCTTGAAAAAGCGGGGAGTTAGCGTCATATACATCAGCCATTTTCTCGAGGAAATAAAACAGGTTGCCGACAGATTTACCGTGCTGCGGGACGGTGAAACGGTGGGGTGCGGGAATGTGGAGGAAACGCCGATTGAAAAGATTATTGAACTCATGGTCGGCCGCCCGCTGACCGAGATGTTCCCACGCGTCGATCATGTGATCGGCGACGAGGTGTACCGGATTCGTGAGCTTGCGGGACATCCCCTTCCGGTAGCCGTCTCAATCACTGTCAACCGAGGCGAGATACTCGGAATCGCCGGGCTTGTCGGTTCCGGGCGGACCGAATCACTCAGGGTCATGTATGGCCTCGAGGACCGGACATCAGGAACGCTGACAATCGGGGTGCATACCGATATAACCGGCAGGATCGATCCCCCGCGTATGATCAACCAGGGGATCGCCTACCTTTCAGAAGACCGTAAGAACGAGGGACTCATCCTTCAGCAATCCATCGCTGAAAATATCACGCTTTCCAGCCTTCCGAAGCTGGGGAAATGGGGTCTGGTGAATAATTCAACAGTGACCCGGGTTGCCGGCAACTGGATCGACCGCCTGTCCATAAAGATCGGGCGTGTGACAGACCGGGTGGACAGCCTCTCGGGCGGTAACCAGCAGAAAGTAGCCTTGGCACGTCTGCTGCAGGAGGACGCCGATATATTCCTCCTCGATGAGCCCACACGGGGTGTCGATGTGGGATCGAAGGTTGAGATATTCCGGCTCATAGGCGAGCTCGCCAGCCAGGGTAAGGCGATCATAATCGTGAGCTCCTACCTCCCTGAGTTGCTCGGTGTCTGCGATACAATTGCTGTTATGTACCGCGGAGTGCTCGGCCCGAAGCGCCCGGTAAAGGAATGGAATGAATTCTCAATTATGAGCGAAGCAACATCAGGAACAGAGGACTTACATGAATGATACGCTTGTAACGCCGCCGCTTTCTACCCCAAACCGTACAAAAACCCAAATGAAAAAAATCATTGCCCTTGTCGGTCCGTTTATTGGGCTGGGATTAATCATACTTCTTTTCAGCGTTCTCGAGCCGGACAAATTTCCCACCTGGTTCAATTTCCTCACCGTGGCCAACCAGACAGTGATTGTTGCTCTCGCTGCGATGGGAATGACCTTTATCATCATTTCGGGGGGTATTGATCTCTCGGTCGGCTCGGTCATCGCACTCGCCACAGTCGTAACCGCGCTCCTGGTGGATCATGGCATGAGCCCGCTGCTTTCGGCGATGGCCGGTGTGCTCTCGGGAGTAATCTGCGGAGCTCTCTCGGGATTGTTAATAGGGAAGGTCGGCATTATCCCGTTCATCGCGACGCTCGGTATGATGGGTATCGCCCGTGGTGTGGCGAAATGGTTCGCCGGACAGCAGAAAGTCGATGCACCCATGACCTGGCTCTGGGAAATCATGGCACGCTCGCCGAAGATCGGCTGGCTGCTCGTCTCTTACGGCGTCTGGATCATGATCATATCCGCGATAGTCATCGCCATAGTGCTCAAATACTCGGTGTTCGGACGATATACCACGGCGATTGGGTCGAACGAATCAACTGCCCGCCTCTGCGGCGTCCGTGTCGAGCGGATGAAGTTCTATATTTATACGTTCGGTGGTTTCATGACTGGCCTCGCCGGTATCATGCAGTTCTCGCGTCTGACGGTGGGAGATCCAACAGTGGCTGTTGGTAAGGAGCTCGATGTTATTGCCGCGGTTGTGATCGGCGGGGGATCGTTGAGCGGCGGCGAAGGCTCGATTCTCGGGACCATGATCGGGGCGTTCATCATGGCGTTCCTCCGCAACGGCTGTAATATGACCGGTATCCCGAACTACGTCCAGGAGATCATTATCGGGGTCATCATTATTGGTGCGGTTGCCATCGACAAGTTCCGTCACGGGAAAAAGGATTGATTGACAGAGTCTCGTCCCACATGTTGTCATGCGTACGCGGGGCGCCACATATATTATAAAGTATAATATTCTATATTGGTATAAATCTCAGGCCGTCTTTTCCTGCCACGCCCATGCAATTCGAAAAAAGAATAAAAATTACCAGTGAGTCGAACGCAGTTACTGCTTGCCGTGTCCATACCCTCAATACAGCTGTCACAGGGTGATTGTTGTGATGTGTAAGGTGACCGTGATTCGGAATGGTATTTCATCTGTTGGGGGAAACAAGGAAACGGAGAGAGGCGCTTCAGCGGTAACAGCAGATTTGTGTACGATAATATTTTCGTGAAATAGTTCCTTTATACCGCATTTTTTCATATATTTATCATTACCTGGTGAAAAACGATAGAAGTGGAACGGTGCAACATACACTGATGAAGTTTTATTTGGTAACAGTACGGAGAATGATATGTGTCTAGTTAACACGGTCGACATGCTGAAGCATGCAGAACAATATTCTTATGCAGTCGGTGCGTTCAATGTGATCAATCTCGATTTTCTCAACGGGATACTAGAAGCGGCTGAAGAAATGAATTCGCCGGTCATACTCAATATCGCCGAAGTGCATTTCCCCTTTGTTAATATGGAGCAGATTACCCCAGCGATTCAACACATGGCGGAAAGCGCTTCGGTACCGGTAGTGTTGAATCTTGATCATGGCGTTTCTTTCGAAGCGGTCGTACGCGCCCTGCGATGCGGTTTTTCGGCGATCATGTACGATGCTTCAAAGAAACCGATCGAGCAGAATATCGAGGAAACGCGGCTCGTTGTCAAGATAGCTCATTCGGTTGGCGTGAGCGTGGAGGCGGAACTCGGGCAGGTAGTCGGCGCCGAGGGCGGAAAAAAAGCGGCACGGGCTCGAAGGGAATTTTTTACTGATCCTGCACAAGCGGAACGGTTCGTTGCGGAAACCGGTATCGATGCTCTCGCCGTTTCGGTCGGGAATGTACATGGTTTTTACGAAGGAGAGCCGGAACTCGATTTCGACTTGATCAAGGAATTGAAAGAACGGTGCGGTGTTCCGCTGGTGCTGCACGGCGGATCGGGGATTTCTGACGATGATTTCAGGCGGGCGGTACAGCTTGGTATGCGAAAAATAAATTTCTTTACCGAGATGAGCAAAATAGCGACCGACCGGGTACGAGAGCTGATCGACGGTTCAGAGGATTACTTTATCCAAGATCTTCTCAAGGAGGCGAAGGCAACAATAAAGGAAGTAGTAAAGGAGCGCATTCAGGTGTTCGGAAGTGCGAAAGCATGTGCACTGCCGGAAAATATTTGTCCGACCGGCGGTTCGCATACGGGGAGCACCACCTGTGCCACCTGTACAGCTGCAGCATCGGGCCGTAAAGGGATCGTCGCTGTAGAAAGTACACCTAAAAGCGTAAAAACAACCACGGTGGCCGAATCAGAAATCGTGGATATCGTTACGAAGGCAATTTCGACGATGCTCAAACAGTCCGGCGGTTGAAAGGTAAGTTGTGCCCGTAACTGTACGACATGTGTATCGGGGTAGAATATCACCTTTCAAGGTGGGAGGATCATGAAAGAAAAGCAGGGAATAGGTTTTGTTGGCAGTGTCATCGTGGATGCTGTCTACGAAGTATTGGAAGCCGGGAACCTCATATATTCTGACGGGTATCTCTATCTGAAGGGCGATGATTACGAAACTGAGACGATCGAATACAGCGTCGGCGGCATGGCAACGAACAACAGTGTCAACCTGGCGAAAATGGGCGTACGCTATCCCGTGCGGGTCATCGGAAAGATCGGCGCCGATGAGAACGGCAACCGTATCAGGGAGACTTTCCGGAAACATGGTATTCCCGATACCTACCTTATCGAAACTGACGAGCATCCGACTTCTACAACGCACGTCATCTATGTCAGCGATTCCCGGGGGATCATCAACAGAACCTTCCGGTACTATTTCGGTGCGATGGGCAGCTTTTCGCCGGAAGACATCGATTATTCCGTGATCGAAAACCTCAAGATTGTTATGGTCGGTTACTGCCTCCTCATGCCGCAGTTCGACATGGTTGATACTGATTACGGAGCGGTGATTGGCCGCGTTCTTGAAAAAATTCAGAAGATGGGTGTTCTATCCTGCACAGACTTCGTATCTATAAAGAACGATAAATGGTGGAAATACAAGCGTTTTCAAAAAGTACTTCCCTATGTCGACATCCTCTCCATCGGCGAAGATCAGGCCGAAGGCATCATCGGGATACAAAACGAAATGACCGCGGTCAAGGCCCTTGTTGAGGATTATGGTGTAAAAACTGCGGTTGTTCACTGCGGCGACAAAGGGGTAAACTACCTGTACAGCTCTTCCACCGGGCTGATCTCCCAGAAAATCTTCAAGGTTCCGCCGGAAGAATACGCCGGTAATAACGGGGCGGGGGACGCCTTTACCTCGGGATTGATCCACGGTATCCATGAGGGGTGGGATGAAGCGAAGGCGCTCAAGTATGCCACCGCGGCTGCTGCGGTCAGTCTCGGCAGCCTCACCACGACTGATGCCATGCGCGATGAGGAGTACATCCTCGAATACATGGAGACGCGTCCGGTTGTGACGTAGCAGGAGCACAGTATAGCGCCCTAAATCTTTTTCATTCGCTCGTGTCGGCGCCTTTTGAATGACAGGGATTCATCAGCAGTACTGCATCCAATGTAATTCCTTTTAGGATTAGTATTTTCTTGAAAATGAAAGGGCCTCCATGGTACGAACGCTCATACTTGTCATGATCGTTTTTTTTATGGTCTCCGCAGCTTTCGCGGAAAACGACGACTGGTATACCGAGGGCGATTTCCAGACCGGTGTCCGGGTGAAGCTGACCCTGACCAATACCCTGAATTTCTCACGGGTAGACTGTCCGGTCGTCATCGCGCGCCAGGAAATGCCGGTCAGGGACATCAACAGTAACATGGTTACCGTCGTCGATCCCGCTCTTCCCCCGGCACCGGAACTGCCAAAGGAAAAGGCTGATCTCTACCGGAGCCACGCCTTCAAGCCTGAGACGAACGGCCGCAACCTGCCGTATCAGCTCGACGATCTCGATAAGGATGGTGTCTGGGATGAGCTGTTTTTCATGATCGATATCGCCGCGCGTGAGACCAAGACCATCTACCTCTACCTTGGTTTCAACGGCCGCGGACCGTACGAGCTCGAAACCTATGCCACAGTCGGAACCTATCTGCGGCGCTCCGTAGCCTTCTGGGAGTCGAACCGCATGCTCTGGAAGCTCTACTTCCCGACCGATGTCGACCTGATTGGGAAGCGAAATCCCGTTCTCGTTGGCTATGAATCCCTCGTGACAAACCGTTCTGATTACAGCATGCCCGTTGAGCAGGGTTCCGACATCATGAGTGTCAGCTCGACTTTTGGTGCCGGCGGCATCTGCCTGTTCGAGCATCCGGCAACGCCCGATTCTATTTCCCGCCCCCGTTTCAGTCCCACCAGCGGCGCAGGGCAGATCAGCGACACCCGCTATGCATTCGATGTCGTCACGAACGGCCCGCTGCGCAGCATGATTCGCGTTCGCACGATGAACTGGCGGACCGGAAGCGGAGAATACGAACTCGAACAGCTCATGACCGCGTACCGGAACAAGTGTTACTACACGTGCATGGTTACGTACCGGACATTCCTGCCGGAAAACCAGGGAACCAGCTTCGGCTGCGGTATTCGCAAGATAATGAACGAATCCACCGATGGTAATCTCGGTGTCATGAGAAGCGGCGGTACCCTTATTTCTCCGGGAGAGAAAATTTCGATCGGTGGAAATGAAATCGCCTTTGAAGCGCTCGCCCTGATCGTGAAGGATGAGTACCAGCCAGAATACCAGTTCGTGAAGGCATTCGGCGGTAACCATTCCTATCGCATCCCGATGAACGATGATCGATCGTACGAGTATCTGGTTGCCTCAACCTGGAGTGAGGGACCGGAACATACCGATGCCCGGCTCTTTCGACACTATGTTCTGAAAGAAGCCCAGGAATACAACAATCCCCTCGTTCTCGAATCGGCGGTTGTCGAGAAGAAATGATGACTGTGAAAAGCTGACCATTATCCGGGCTCAGTCCGGTACCGTGAGGTTTTTGATATGCAGCAAGAAAAGATCGTTGCCCTGGCAGTCGGTGCACATCCCGATGATATTGAGTTTTTGATGGCAGGAACACTCCTGCTCTTGAAAAACGCCGGTGCAGAGATTCACCTGTGGAACATGGCGAGGGGGGACTGTGGCTCGGATACGCTGGACGCTGAAGAGATCGCGCGTGTCCGGTTTGAAGAAGCACAGGCATCTGCGGATGTTGCTGGTGCCACGCTGCATCCTCCGGTCACCGACGATATCGCGGTTTTGTATGAGCATTCGCTCATCAAGAAGGCCGCGGCGGTTGTCAGGACAGTGAAACCCGCTCTGATTCTGGTGCCTTCTCTGGAAGATTACATGGAAGATCACCAGAACGCCGCCAGGCTGGTTGTAACCGGAGCGTTCATCCGCGGTGCACGGAATTTTGTATCGTCGCCGCCGGTTGAGGAGTGGAACGGTCCAACCGCGATCTATCACGCCATGCCGTACGGTTTGCGGAACTGTATGCGTCAGCTCGTGCGTCCCGGACAGTATGTCGATATCGGGTCGGTTATGGAAATGAAGCGGTCAATGCTCTCGAAACATTCCAGCCAGCGGGAATGGCTCGATTATTCACAGGGCATCGGCGAATACCTCTCGAAGATGGAATCGCTTTCGCGCTGGGCTGGCACACTCTCCGGACGGTTTGAATATGCCGAGGGCTGGCGACCTCACCTGCATCTGGGATTTTGCCCGCCTGATTACGATCCTCTTTCTGAACTGCTCGCCACCTTCTGCTGGACAGACCCCGATTACGAAGCATCCCTCGGATGATACTGTCATTTGTAAGGTACAAGTAGGCCTGAAGACACGGATAGAATAGTCTACCTTACATCGTTCCGTTTCATGCGAAAGGAATCACGGATTGCGAGGAAACGCGCGTTGCCGGGATAGTATTTGAGCGCCTCGTTACAGAGCTGAACACCCTCGTCGTAGCGGGCGAGTTTGTCGAGGCTCAGTCCCTTGCCTTCAATTGCCGGAAGGAAGGCATGATCGAGTTTCAGCGCAATGTTATAGGATGATAAAGCTTCTTCATAGCGACCGAGGTAGAGGAGTGAGAGTCCCTTCCCGGCGAGTGCGATTTTGCGGCGGGGATTAAGTTCGATGGCCTCGTCAAACTGCACGAGCGAATCCTCGAATTTGCCCTGAAGCATGTACTTGTTTCCCAGGTTGATATGGTGCTCGGTTGCGCGGACATTTTTTAGAGCGATTCTGAAGCTGACAACGAGAGTGAGGAACGACATGATGATCACGAAGATGATGTATGCCAGGAATCTGAGCAACCGTTTGGCTGAAAAAGACGATATCTTCGCTGAAAACCACGGCGTCCGGGGATGATCGGTATCCACTGAATTTTTCCCGGTACTTTCAGGTTCTCTTTCCTTTGGTTCGCGCACGAGTATTCATTTCAAAAAAAAATTCAAGGATTCACCGGACACCGATAACACCGGTTCCTGTGATTCATATCCTCGAATCCGGATTCGTCCACTGGTAGACGTGAGAACGCTTCAGGTTCCGGCCTGTTTGCTTTCAGGTAGAATCCGTTCACACTCACGTGGTATAGTATTGCCTCGTCTGTCCCGTCATGATTATGCTGTATCGGTAGATCATCCCAGGAGGTCGAGAAAATCTCCCCGTGGATTGACCCGTTCCTGCTGGGTTGCTACCTGCTGCTGTATCTGCTGTTTGGTTGCATTAAGGTTTGCAGCGGGATTCTCGGCCGGGGGATTCTCGGCAACCTGGTTTTCGTTTGCAGGATTCTCCTCAGCCGGTTTTGTAATCGCCTCATTGTTTTCCACAGCAGGATTCTCCGGAATGTTCTCCTGATTCTGGATTTCCTGTGGATTCTGTCCGGGCTGCGCTGGCTCGGGATTTTCTGTCGCCGGATTGGGAATAGGTGGGGCAACGGCAGGATTTTCCATCGGCTGTTCCTGAATTCCCGGAGGAGCGGCTGTTTGCAAGTACCTGTCCTCCTGGATGGGAGGAGCGGTAGCAGGATTTACATTTGCCGGCGCCGGGTTATTTGTTTGTTGATCTTGCGTTGCCGGTTGGGCAGGTTTGGTTGTGTTTACCATATTTTTCTGAGCTGCCGGGACGCCGTAGGTTACCCGATCGAGATTCATGACAGCACCTCACCGAATAGTGTTCCTGTACATAAAGTATTTACAGTAGTATAACACTTTCAGGCCAAACAGCAAGTGTTTTTTACTATGTTCCTTTATCGTAACCATGGACATATCTACCAGTCTTCATGCGGATCAAGAAGGGATAGCATGTTTGTCAGGAATGCACGCTGAGACAGTGAGAGGGGGGTTGATGTCGGTATTATAGTTAGTGCTTGTCGTACCGCAGTGGACGGAGCGATGATTCGAGGAAGTGTCATCATGGACTGAAAAACCCGGATAGCCCTGTCACCGAACCGGCGATAGTAGCTTTATCCGGGTTTTCAATAACTACCAACGTATGCAGTCCCCTGACATGATATTCGACGTTATCATGGAAGGGGATATTGCTCTAGTTCTTGTTTCATCTTTCCCTTATATATATCGGTAATAACACGTTTTTCTTGAGTGCGTGCAAATGTGGTCACAGGGTATGTGACGTTGTCGCCTCGAAAATATTACCCGGGAAACCCTGCAACGCGCTCCGGCAGAACGGTGTCAGGCGAAAATTCGTTTTGTTCCTTGAACGTTTTGTGGCTATACTGTATGTCTTAAAAGCATGGTTAACAGCGCTGAAAATACCCGGTTTTTTGTCAACGAGTACCATGAGATTTACCCTAAGAAAGTTTAGCAATGAACCATCTGCCTTTGGTGACGAGATGCTGGTCGAATGGGACGGTTAAACGATGACAATCTCTCTCTGATGGTGGAGACGATAGGAAGCGGGATAGCTCAGCGTGAATAATTAGCACTATTTCTGGGAATAACAGATGAGTTTTTTCGTCGAACGTATTTTCTGGGGACCGGGGTTTGCCGAAACCCTCTATCTCGGGATGCGCGACGGTCGCCGGGTGATCAGAAAAATATTGAACGAAGATGCCCGTGATTTCAGCAGAATCGCGCTCATACGGGAAATCAGGCTACTGTTGAACATTCCCGAAGAGTTCCGGCCCTTTTTTCCGGAAGTGATCGGAACGAATCTCGGTGACCAGGCCGAGGATGATCCCGGATTTTCTGCGCCGATTTACTACGATATGCCCTACTATCCGCCTGAAGAAGGGTGGGTGACTTTTTCAAATTGCCTGCTCGAAGGGACGGTTTTACGTGATGAAGCGCGGCGAGTACTCGGAGAAATCATGGATACCGCCTTCAGGTATTTTTTCTGTGATGAGCGCGAGCCGGAGCCGGATTATGCCGAGAAAACCATGCTGAGGGCGCTGCGGGAAAGTATCGCGTGGGCGCGTTCGAACGAGGATTTTGCGCCTGTTATGAACATGAAAACCCTCTCAATTTCGGGGAAACGCATCCGAAACATCCCGAAACCCGAGGCATACCTGGAAGACACATCCCTGATGAGGCGTCTGCTGACCCCGTCCCGTAACCGTTTTCTCCACGGGGATTTTTTTCCGGAAAACATCCTCTATAACATCGGTTCAGGCCGGTGGTTGCTGCTCGATCCGGTGAGCGTTCGGGGCGTACACCGCGGCGATTTTATCCTCGATGTTACTAAAATGGCCGACTGGCTGTCAGGCGAACTGCCCGCCCTGCGATCAGGATATTTTTCAGTCACCCAGCAGGGAACTGCTGTTGAATGTTCAATCAACCCACATGCCGGAAACCTGAAGAACCTCCATCGCCTCGGTCTTTCCGACTGGTATGCCGAGCGGCTCAACGACCAGCGCTATGCCTGCCTGTTCTCCGCAGAGCCTGGGTGGGAGATTCGGCACCTTTTTATCAAAGCGTTCTATGCATTCTGCATGGTCCCGCTCGCCGACAGGCGGCAGGCGATTGCACGGTATATTCTCGGCGTGCAAGCAATGGCGGCCTTTATTGAGTGTGCTGAACTGGACTGCTGAAAGGTTGACATAATGGGAACACAGGACACACACTACGCATTCGGTGTCGATATTGGCGGAACACGGACGAAAACCGGTCTGGTCGATACCGGCCGTGGGGAGATCATCGGGTCGGAAGTTGCCATGACGGTAACTGATGATGCCAGCAGGTTTATCGAGGTGCTAGGCGAAAGTGCCGAACGGGTGCTCCGTGACACGGGTGTCCGATTCTCGGACATCGCCGGTATCGGTATCGGTGTTCCCGGTTACGTCGATGTGGACACGGGCGTGGTCGATACGACCTTCGGGTTTCTTCCGTTCATGGAGAACTATTACCTGAAACGGATTGTTGAGGAGCGACTCGGCTTGCCATGCCGGTTAGACAACGATGCTCGGGTTGTGGCTCTGGGCGAAGCGCGGTTTGGCGCCGGTATCGGTTCACACCGTCTGCTGGTTCTCACGCTCGGTACCGGCGTCGGTGTCGGCGTGATCATTGACGGTGGATTTATCAACACCTCTCCTCTCGAACACATGGCCGGGCACGTGCCCTTCAGCGGTTCCGGCAGGGAGTGCTACTGCGGAGTGCCGGGATGTTTCGAGAGCTGTGTTTGTGCGGACGGCATCATTTGGGCATTGAAGGATAAACTGCGGGCAGGCGGTATTTCCCGGTTTTCACCGGATGACTCCGTGACAACCGAAGAAATTTTTCGAGCCGCTGCGGAGGGGGATTACGCCGCGACGGGTGTTGTTGAAAAGGTACTCACAGACATCGCCCGCGGGATCAACGGCTACGTTCATCTCTTTGCTCCGGATACCGTGGTGATCGGTGGTGGTATATCGCGGGGGCTTATTCCGTATCTCGAGCGTATCGGCGAAAACATCGTTGCAAAACCGATGCGGGACTACACGGTAAAAATCCTCGTTTCAGACCTGCAGGAACATGCCGGCATCCTCGGCGCCGCCGCACTCTTCACCGCACCATAGACAACCTTCTACCATGGGCACCCATACTATCGGCAGGGAGAATGCTTCGGCCAGCTGTGGCTTCAGCCGTGCTCATCCACGTGAAAAGCCGGCCCGGTCACAAACCGCACGCATATGCATAGTGCTCGATGACGGAGTTGATCCGGTGATATATGAGGTCGAGAGGCGTATTTAACAGTGTCTCTGCCTGTACTGCGTCACACTGTGCGGGAAGGTACTGGCTCAGCAGTGAGAGGGGGATCGGTTCCTGTGAGAGGTTTGCGATGAGTACGTTCAATGCCTGACGGGCTTCCGGTTTTGTCCAGTAGTACCTGATACGGTCGCTCAGGCTGTATTTCCGTGCAAATTTAAGGGCGTCTTCGTCCCCGTGGTAGTGCCGTTTCCAGTAGGAAGGGTCGGAGAGCATAACCTGTTCCATAACCTCGCGAATCCGGGAGCGCTCGATTCCTTTCTTCGCTCCGATCAATTCTTCCTCGATTGCTCCGAGGGCGAATACCGCCTCGCGGTATGCGAACGTGAGCCAGGGACCGACCTTGAGGATGGCATAATGGTCTTCCACCAGCTGTTTGAGCGATTCCCGCGTTTGGTAGTCGGTAGAATGCGCCTCAAAGACGAGGTGGTCGTACGATTCGATCTTCCATGAGAGCCGGGATGCCTTCTGCCGGTTATAGGCGATGACATCGTGGTCGCCGAACTCGACTCCCGGCTGGACAACGACTGCAACGACACGTTCCCAGGCTGATTTAAGCCCCCGGGAGATGAATGCATCTTTCGCGGATTCGATGAATCGGTCAACGTTCTCCGGGTTGGTGATCACAAGTTCGGTTATTTCCTCCTGCGCACCGCCGGGGATCGGTACCTCGGTGCCGATGACATAAACAGGCGGGGACACGCCCGAAGGACATTCGGCATGGGCTTCCTCAGCCGCGTTCGCGAGATCCGCCGTCCGTTCGGCCGCAACCACATCGGGAAGGGGTACCGGATCGTCTGCGCAGGACATGCTCGTATCGAGGTGCAGCTTGGTACATCCCGTGGTTACAAAATCATGGATCAGCACCCGGGCCTTTTCGAGCGCCGAATCCGCATCTTCATGCTGCCAGCACGTGGGGCCGAGATGGTCGCCGCCGAACAGAAGACGCGAGGGCGGAAATCCCGTCTCCCGCATGATGTCGCCGAGGTACGATACATACTGCAGCGGCGTCATGCCCGTATAGCCGCCGTACTGGTTGACCTGGTTTGCCGTGCCCTCGAGCAGGAGGGAGGTGCCCGCCTGTTTCACCGCGCGCATAGCCGCAGTGATGACCGCGCGATTTGCCGAGCAGATCGAGTACATTCCGACCGGCTGTCCCTTCTTGTGCTCGGCGATCATCGAGAGGAGCGGATTGTCATGACTCATAAATGGTGACTCCCTGGACGACACGGTTGATGATGCCTGAAGTGCTCGGATTATCCGGCATAAGTCCCAGGCGGAGCGAGGTGAAGACTGCCAGCATCTGCCCCACGATAACATCGGTCATGATGCGGAAATCGTCCTCGACAGGGTCGCCGTCCGGGAAAAGTTCCACACAATGGCTGGAAAGACTCTCAATCTCGCTCGTGGCCCTGTCACAGATGACGAGTGTTGCGAGCCCCTGGTTCTTCGCCTTTCGCTCACGGAGCCAGTCGAGCTCGTATTTCCTGACATGGGGATTGCTCGACAGCGCGGCGACTACGAGGCATTCGTCGTTCACAAACACCTGGGGTCCGTGCCGCAGACCGAGGAAAGAATCAAACCGGACAGCGATCTGTCCCTCGGTGATCTCAAGCATCTTGAGCTGACATTCCTGCATGGTCCAGCACAGGGTGTTCGATCCGAGGTAGCATGCCCGTGAAAATGGCATTTCAGCCACATCGGAAAGCATATCGCCAGAGCTCTTCATGATTCTGTGTGCACCCGCCCGAACTTTCTCGATGATGGCCGCATATTCATCAAACGCGTCGAGGAACCCCAGACCTAGTGCGGCAACCGCGAGGGTGGAATACGAACTTGTCATGACAAGCGAACGGTCATTGGCTTCTTCCGGAAGGAGAAGACAGAGGGAGAGCGGGTCTTCCGATGCCCTGTGTGCAAGGGCGCCGTTCCGGTTTGCGGTTATCGCGAGCTGTCGTGCATCAGGGCACGTTTTACGCACCAGATCGAACGTTGCGACGGATTCCGGCGTATTACCCGAGCGGGCGAGGGATATGACAGCGTACCGATGTCCGGGTACGAATGTCGAGGCGGCGTGTGTCGTCAGGTGTGTCGTGGGGATGGAGACTACTTCACGGTGCAGGTAGTTACGGAGAACGGGCGCGACCGCACTGCCGGCAAACTCCGAGGTCCCCGCGCCGGTCAGTATCAGGCATGATTCCTCCGGCCCCATGAGGCCCGACTGTTCCATAAACTCGACCAGTTCATCCTTCTGGTTTTCAAGGAGTTTGAGCATCATACCCCATACGTTCGGCTGCTGGGCGATCTCGGTGGGTGTATGGACAATACCTTTTCGTTCTTTTTCCAGTGGTGACAGGTTGAGGAGTTCCTCAAACGCGTTCATTCCTTTTCTCCTATAAATCTTATGATATCACCGTACG
>CAYWBT010000067.1:0-13797 GCA_964456585.1 uncultured bacterium | reverse complement strand
AACGGGAGCAAGAAAGGGCATCCCCGGAGAAATCCTGATCCGTGCTTTACACGTCTGATTTCAGGGATTGCACAACTCGCTTCGCTCAGACATGGTGCAATCCTTTGTGAGCAGAGGTTTTACGGTTACACAATTTGTGCCTGAAATCCCCCGCGCCGCACGGGGATTTCTCATGGGGGAGTTCATGCCAGCACCGTATGTTCGAGACTTTCTTTAATCCCTGAATGGAGACTGTACATCCAACCAGTAAAAGAATATACTTATTACCTGAAGCTTATTCTCTGTTAACCGGACACTACTGAGTATAGATATTATATTTTTCGATAATTACACCCAAAACCTTCAATCATGGGTACGAAATATGAAACGAAGATTGCACATTTCTTGTCTGCTTGTAATCCTCTTCTGTTCCCTGGTGTCATCGGTGAACGCACAACCTCTGGCAACGGAATTGCCGGAGAAGGTTCAACGCGCCCTCGCGCTCAAGCCGGCGAGATCGACTATAATCAGTGAGATTGAAGCCGGAGCGGGGAAAACCACTCAATCTTTCAGACTTACCTCAACCGGCGGAGATAAGTGGACGCTGAACTGGTCGCTTGACGGACAACGTATCACCTACGGCCAGGATGAAGACATCTTTATCGTTCCTGCCGATGGTGGAGAGCCGGTCAACCTCACGGCATCCATTGAAGGATATTGCACGGATCCCGCCTTTATGCCGGGCACAAAACGTATCTCCTTCAGCCGTTACGACTACGAAAGCGGTGCGTTGGCGATTGAGTTCATCAACTACGAAACCTTCCATCACGAGATAATTCTGACCAATGCACTCGCGGGATGCTGGAGCTCGAACGGCAAGTATTTTGTGTACCGGGTGTACTCCACATCGGAACTGTGGATATACAAAATTGAGGAAGATGTTTTCTACATTCTCGCCGAGGGCGACGATAATTACGGCAGGTCGAGTTTCTCCCCTGATAATGCTTTTGTTATCACCTCGCAAGACCTCGGCGAAGGCTCCAAACTTGTCAGGATACCGGTAGAAGGCGGCGGCTTGGAACAGATAGCGTTCAGCGAGGGATTCCACAGTTTCCCGAACTGTTCTCTCGCAAGTCCCTGGATTCTCTATACCGTATATAATGAAAATGAAGACATGTGGTACCTGCGGACACTCAATAGTCAGGAAAGTATTGATAGGCGGTTGATGCCCGAATCACCCGACTGGATCTACCAGGCGAATTTTCCCCCGGACGGTAAACAATACTGCTTTATTGTCGATCTGGGTGGTGATACCGAGGTAAAAAGCGATATTTTCATCAACGATTTTCCCTTTGCCGAAGGTAACGTACCCTTCCTCGAGCTCTCATCAACATTTACTGATAGAGTATTTTCGCCAGGCGATGAAATCCCAATTTCCTGGAACTATAATGTTATCACTACCTGCCGTCTCGAGTATACCATTGACGCTGGTTCGAGCTGGCATCTCATTGCGGATACGTTGAACACCAGTTCCCAGTCGTTCGTCTGGCATGTACCCGATGTCAATTCCGACGCCTGTTTCATACGGATTATTGATTCAGCTAACGATGTCGAATGGGATGTTTCGGAACCGTTTACAATCGAATCCGAGGAACAGTCCTATCTTATGATCGTCGATCCCAACGGCGGTGAGGAGCTTCTCGCGGGTGCTCCTTATAATATTGTCTGGGAGTCGGTAGGTATCCAGCGTGTAAATATCGAACTGATAACCGAAAAGGATACAACGTGGAAACTGATTGCAGAAAACATTCCCGCTGACGAGGGATATTTCACCTGGGAAGTACCCTCAATGACTGCGAACCAGTGCCTGGTGAAAATATCAACCACCGCCATTAGTGCTATCCTGGTGGAAGATGTGAGCGACGGGTTTTTCTCCATCGTTTCCGAAGCCCTCGAACCCAAGCTTCTCATAACATCGCCCGAAGGAGGTGAGGTCTGGGAGGTCGGCACCTCACAGGAGATTACCTGGGAGAGTGAAAACATCGAGGCGGTCAGGATTGATTTTTCCAAAGATGGTGGTGAATCATGGACGAATATTGCATCCAATGTATCAGCGTCAGATATGTCATTCTGGTGGTTCATCCCCGATGCTCTCTCCGATATGTGCCTGATCAAAATCACCAGTACAACTGATGCGGATATTTTCTCCGTCGGATCGGACTATTTCAGTATCAAAAGCAATCAGACAGAGCGTTTTGTCACGCTCCTTTTCCCTGTCGGCGGAGAAAAATTCCCGACCGGAAAAACGCTGAACATCATGTGGGATTCAGCCGGCATCGGATCGGTTGTCATCTTGGTTACGTTTGACGGAGGCGAAAACTGGTCATCAGTCGCAGATAGCGTTCCCGCCGATGACGGATTCTTTACGTGGTCTGTTCCGTCGGGCGTCGAGTCGAACGACTGTTATTTCTGGATCAGTGATACAAATGATTACGACATCAGAGCAGTGAACAACACGCCCTTCTCTATAACCGCCGGCGCCGCCGGGCCCTCCATCACCGTTATCTCTCCCAATGGCGGCGAGAGTTGGGAAGCAGGATCCTCCCAGTACATTACCTGGGTGAGTACTGACGTGGATCTGGTGAACATACTCTATTCCACAGATAATGGTGATAGCTGGAACATCCTTCTCGAAGCCTATGATGCCGCGGCAGGTTCATATTTGGCAACCATCGGGGATACCGTGACCAGCGGATTCCTCATTGCTATCTTCGACAGTAACCGTTCGGATATATATGACGTGAGTGATGAACCATCTTCTACCGTGGCCGGCACCGGCGGTCCGACGCTTGTCTTCAAGTACCAGACTGGCGATGAGATATCGCTGTCCTCCCCGGCGATCGGGTCGAGCGGAGTCGTGTATATCGCCTCTCTCGATTCGTATCTGTATGCAATCAATCCCGACGGTACCAGTCAGTGGAAAGTGGAGCTGGATAATTTTGCGCATTGTACTCCCACGGTCGTCTTGAACGGCACAATCTATATCGGCACCTATAACGGGACCATGTATAAGATCAATCCCGACGGTTCGGTCATATGGAAGTACTCAACAAATAGCGGGGCCATTTTTTCATCTCCCGCTGTCGGCGCCGATGGGACGATTTATTTTGCCACGTTCGGCAGGACGCTGTTTGCTCTCAGTCCAAATGGTCAGGAAAAGTGGCAGAGAGAACTCAGTATCGACGGCGTTGTATTTTCATCTCCGGCGATCGGTATCGACGGCACCATTTACCTCGGTACCGAGGACGGTATAGTATTTGCCTTCGATTCCGGAGGAAACGAACTCTGGGCGTATCCCCTTGGCGGAACCGTGTTCGGTTCGCCGGCAATCGATGGTGACGGCACCGTATATATTGGCGCTTCGCATGAATGGGATGTTGACACACTCGAGGGGTATCTCTATGCTTTGAATCCCGATGGATCCATGAAGTGGAACACCCGGGTGGGCAGCGCCATTGAATCATCGCCGGTAATCGGGCCGGATGGCACGGTATATATCGGGGCGGAGAGTCCGGGCAAACTTCATGCAATCAATCCCGTAAACGGTTCTATTTTGTGGAGTTTCCTGACCAGTGGCATAATTGTATCAACGCCTGCAGTGGGCCAGCAGGGAACAATCTATTTCGGCTCCGGCGACTCCTCTATCTACGCCCTGAATCCCAATGGTACCTCAAAATGGAGCTATACAACCGAAGGCCCGGTCTGGTCGTCCCCGACGATCGGCAACAACGGTATCGTCTACGTGGGCTCAAAGGACGGCTGCCTGTATGCACTCGACACCATGACGGGAGACACCCTGGCAGACTCACCCTGGCCAAAGTTCCAGCATGACATCTCGAATAGGGGGAGATTCTTCACCGGGGCGCAGACTTTTGTCTGGGTGAAGTTCCCCAACGGTGGCCAGATGCTGGTGCCCGGCCAGACGCATCCCATCGAATGGATTTCCAACGGTGTGGAAAATGTGCGACTCGAATACTCCGTTGATAGCGGATCGACCTGGCAGGTAATTATTAATACAACGCCCGCCGCCGCAGAAACCTACCAGTGGAATATTCCCACCGGCATCGATTCGCCGAACTGTCTGATCAGGATAACCGATACCGCTGATTCCGACATCCGCGACAGCAGTAATTCCGTCTTTTCCATTTCCCCCTCTTCCTTTATCGAGGTTGTTTCACCTGCAGGCGGCGAGAAATGGCAGGTATCTTCCCAGCAACAGATTCTCTGGGACTCGAACGTTGTTTCTTTTGTCGACATTTTCTATTCAACCGACGGCGGAACCTCGTGGCAGTCGGTAGCGGCTAATTACGATGCCGCTGGCGGATCGTACACCTGGACGGTTCCCAATACCGTTTCGAATAATTGCAGGATACGGATAAACGATGCGGAGGACGCGGTACTGGCGAGCGACGACAGCGAGGGATTCTTCTCGATCACCGGGGCCGAATTCATCACGGTTACCTCGCCCGGATTCGGCAACCGGTGGTCTATCAACTCGACGAAAGACATCACCTGGGAGTTCAGTGGTGTAACAAATGTGAAAATCGAGCTTTCCACCGACGCCGGTTCAACGTGGTCGGATATTGTCGCAACGATGTCTGCGGCTTCCGGATCATACACGTGGAATATTCCGAGTACGGTATCGGACGAGTGTATCATTAAAATTTCAGACGCCTCGAATTCTGAGATCGCGGGTCAGAGCGGTGAGTTTTCCCTCATACAGCCTGAACTGACAATCACCCACAACGCGATTCCCTCGGCACAGGAAAACGAAGCCATCGTCTTCACGGCGGATGTTACCAGCAGCACGGATATAACCGAAGTTATCGTGTACTGGGATATCACCGGCAATAGAGAATTTTCCAATGAGCTGACGCTGTCTCTCCAACAGGACACCACCTACTCCGGAACGCTCGGAGAAGGAATTTTCACTGCACTGGGAATCGAATACTACATCTCGGCGAAAGATGTCAACAACAAAAAGGCAACCGCTCCCACCGACGGAGGTTATTACGCGATTCGGGCCATCATTTCCGATATCAAATCCACCGACCAGGTTGCTGGCGGATCGGAACAAAACGCTTACCGGATGATCTCGATACCGCTCGATCTGTCGGCGACATCGATCGAAAGCCAGCTTGACGGACGGCTCCCGACGGGGAGTATGGGACCCGACTGGCGGATATTCCGGTTCCCACCGGGGAGTACGACGCCCGACGAATACCCGAATACCGAGGCATTCGAGCCAGGCATGGCGTTCTGGCTCATCTGCAGAAACGACTTTCTCCTCGAGGCGCCCCAGGGCATGACAGTCACCACATCCGAGCCCTTCAGTATAACCCTCAAGGCGGGCTGGAATGATATTGCCAATCCCTGGATGTTTGATATTCTCTGGGATGATATCGAGAATCCCTCCGGAGCGATCATCGACGGCCCCTATGCGTATACGGGAAGCTGGAAGAATCCCTCCAACTCGAACAATGTTCTGGAATCCTGGACCGGCTACGCGGTCAACAACATGACCAACATGAATGTCATCATCAAGTTCAATCCGCAGCCGGCGAGCAAACCCGCGGCGCCCACTGCCGGGGAAAACGATGTTGTCTGGATGCTCAACGCTGTTGCCACCGCCGACGGGGCCCTCGACAATGCCAATCACTTCGGGCTCCGCCGTGGGGCGAACGATGAGTGGGACCGGTTCGACCATCTTGAGCCGCCGGTGATCGGCGAGTACGTCTCGGTGCGCTTCCCCCACCAGGACTGGAGCCTCCATCCCCACACCTACACGGTCGATTTCCGGCCGCCGTCCACGACGAACCTGGCATGGGACTTCGATGTCAGCACCAACATCGAACGCGAGCAGGTGCGCGTTTCCTTCGAGGATCTCGCGACCCTACCGGACGGCTGGGATATTGCTGTTATCGATCGCGATACCGGCGAACCTGTCATGCTCTCCGGCGGCACGTTCACGTTCCTTTCCGACCGGAATATCACCGAACGCCGCTACACCGTGCACGTCGGCGACACCGCAAATCCGGAGTTCGCACGGCTCGCTGTGCAGCCGGTGAAATTCATGACTGCGCAGTGCTTCCCGAATCCGTTCAATCCCGCGACGACCATCCGGTACGAGTTGCCGAAACCCGGCACCGTGGCCATTACGATCTTCAACGCCGCGGGCCAGCGCGTCGGAAAATATGACCTCGGGCTCAAATCCCCGGGCGCTCATGACTTCGTGTTCGACGCCAGCAAGCTGACCTCGGGTCTCTACCTCTTCCGGATCGATGCCGGAAACGCCTCGGTGTCCGGCAAGATGCTGTTCATGAAGTAGCGATCCCGCATTGCTGCTCCATACCTTTTTCACCTGTCCCGGTATCCGTTCGAACATCGCGCGGATACCGGGACGGCATATTTCTCCTCGGCCCCTTTTTTTATTGTGTCACGGCGATACAACTTCTATCCGTTCCCGGTATTTTCATCTATACTTCCCCCTCATCCTAAACAGACAAGAATAGAAGAGTTATTGTTGCATTAGAAGAAAACCGCTTGACAAATGTACTCCCTCTGGTAAATTGCATATATACAATATATGCATATGAAAAATGGCCGGAGAGGGTTTCCGAGGCATGGTTGACGTTTTATGTGGGAATTAGTATTGAATTCCCTATTACAAGGATCGAACATGTTAAAAAAGGTAGTGGTGCTGGCGATTTTCCTGCTGCTGCTTCCCGGTTTCGCTGGTGGAAACGCCGAATATGAATTATATAAAGAAATATTAGGGCACCCATTACAAAGCTATTGCCAATCGCTGGCCGTTGATAAGGAAGGCGAACTATGGGTTTGTTCCGGGGGGCTTGTGTTCCGTCATGACGGCACAAATTGGGAAGATTTCACCGAAATTTCAGGAGGCGCGTCCTTGGTATCAGCATCTTCGGATGGAGTTCTGTGGTTTGCTGATGAAGGGCAGCTTGCACGTTTTGATGGGGCGGACTGGATGTATTTCCCCAATGAAATTGGTCCTCCTAACGCTATTTCCGCAGGTCCAAACAATATTTTATGGCTCGTATTTAATGATAGGCAGGACGGTTACTATTATCTTGCGAGATTTGACGGCGAAGAAATAGTCACGTATCGAGAGGGATTGCTCCAACAATACATAGGCCGCATCACTGCAACGACAGAAGGCGGAGTATGGATTGTATATTATAATTTTTTTGATTTTTTGGATTGTATTGATGGCCCGGACGGCAATTGCCCGAAAGGTACATCCTATTTTGATGGCGCTACGTTTCATCATTTTACTGGCGGGAATGGTTTGCCAATTTCCGAATGGGGCTGGACTGATGTGGGATGGATAATCCAAAATCCGGTAAATGAAGATATTTATGCCACCTGCAACAATGATTTATATAAATATTCCAATACTGCATGGTCACAAGTTACTTCAGGTTCTTCCAGTGGAATACTTATTAACGGTAACGACGGGGAAATCTGGTGTGGTTATTTGGGG
Source organism: uncultured bacterium (assembly GCA_964456585.1). Classification (GTDB taxonomy): domain Bacteria; phylum Latescibacterota; class Latescibacteria; order Latescibacterales; family Latescibacteraceae; genus Latescibacter. The sequence continues at coordinate 6,251 of CAYWBT010000067.1, read as the reverse complement.
ATATTAAACGGTAGCGTCTTTGTTTCTTTAAATTTAAATGATGATGAATGGGTTGGTTATGATGCAAGCGAGATATCTTCAATGCTTTTCGATGAACTTAAATGGCCATTTTCTTCCACTATGGCTGTTACGCCCGACGGCATGGTATGGATGGGATTCAGTGTAGGGGAAGGGACCAATGGTGGTGTACTAAGAATTAATCCATCAACGCTCAACAGCACACATGTCGAATCGGAACAACCGAATGCTTTTTTAATTGAAATATCCTGCTATCCCAACCCCTTTAATCCTTCAACCACGATCATCTACACCCTTGCTTCCCCTTCACGCGTCACGCTCACCGTGTACTCACTCACCGGCCAGAAGGTCGCCACGCTCGTGGATGGAACCATGAGCGCGGGGAGACAGTCAGCACTATTCGACGGCTCGAATCTCGCATCGGGTTTATACTTCTACCGGTTTACCGCCGGGGATTTTAAGAAGACGGGCAGTATGGCGCTCGTGAAGTGAATGACATACGGCGGGGAATTGAATAGAACGGGATTGAAAGCGCTCTATAGTAGGTAGTTGAGGGAATGGATACGCTGGTATCACCCGTTGCCGGTCTGATCACGCCTTCTCGTCGAACACGAAGGAGATGTAGTACACGTCGTCCTCGAGCTTGATATTGATCTTGCACCCGCTTTTGTGGAAGACGTTGATCATTTTCTGGTTGACTGTGAGCACCTCGGCGGTAAAGCCCCTGATACCCTTCTCCTGGGCGATTTCGATCAGCTTTTTCAGCATGAACGTCCCGAGACCTTTCTTCTGCCAGTCCGGGTGCACGGTGAATGCAACCTCGGCCATGTTGGTCGAACGATCGAGGAACCAGCGTCCGACACAGATAAATTCATCGTCCGGCTCTTCCCCGATGTATCCCGCGATGGCGAATTTCTCCTGAAAATCGAGCACAACGAGCGACTGCGCCCTGCTGTGGGGGAGCGTGCGAACGGAGCTCATAAAACGGTAGTAGATGTCCTGCTCGCTGAGGTTGTAAAATAACTCGCGTACTTTGCCCTCGTCGGGAGGCCTGATATCGCGGAATTTGACCGTCATGTTGTCGGGTGTCGCATAGGACCAGTCGATAGTTTCAGTGTAGAGCGACCCGCCAACCTGGGGCAGTTCCTGATCCTGATAGATGTAGTTCTGCTTCTTCGCCTCATCCAGAAGCCACTGGCGGAATTTCGGATGGGCGATATTGATCAGCGCCAGCGCCCGCTCCCGGATGGTTTTACCGTGCAGGTATGCGATGCCGTACTCGGTCACGACGTAGTGGACATCGCCGCGGGTGGTGACAACGCCGGCTCCGGGGGTGAGCATGGGAACGATGCGGGATTTTTCCCCGTTTTGCGCGGTCGAAGGAAGGGCGATGATCGGGCGGCCGTTGCGGGAGAGCGCCGCACCCCTGATGAAATCCGCCTGGCCACCGATGCCGGAATAGAACCGGTACCCGATGGAGTCGGCGCATATCTGGCCGGTTATGTCGATCTCCAGGGCCGAGTTGATGGCGACCATGTTGTCGTTTTTCGCGATGTTGCGCGGATCGGAAACGTAATCGGTGGGATAGAATTCGAACACCGGATTGTTGTCGATGATGTCGTAGAGGTAACGGGTTCCCAGGCAGAATGCCGCGATTGTCTTGCCCGGGTGGAACGTCTTGTTGGCATTGGTGATCACACCCGCCTTGTAGAGGTCGATGAGGCCGTCCGAAAACATCTCGGTGTGAACACCCAGGTTGTGCTTGTCCATGAGGTTTTTCAAAACGGCGTTGGGGATTTTGCCGATGCCCGCCTGAATGGTTGAGCCATCGGGAACCAGCCGTGAAACGTAAAAGCCGATACGCTCCGAAACCTCGTCGAGCGGCTCGGAATGAAACTCGAGAACCGGTTCCTCGTACTCGATAATGGCATCGAGCATATCGATGCTGACAAAGCTGTCGCCCATCGTGCGGGGCATCTGGGGATTGACCTGGGCGATGACATACACCGCCTTATCGACCGCTGCCTTGACCGTCTCGACCGACATGCCAAGCGAACAGTTTCCGAATATATCGGGCGGCGTGACCTGGACGAGGGCCACATCGAGGTGGAGGCGCCCGGTCTTGATCAGCTTCGGTATCTCGGAGAGGAAGATCGGCGTATAGTCCGCATCGCCCCGCGATACCGCTTCACGGGCAGCTAAGTCGCCGATGAAATACGTGTTGAGGCGAAACATGTTCTTGTACCGCGGATCGGTATACGGGGGATTCTTGTCGAGCGAGAGCAGGTGCAGTATTTCCGAGTCGGCGACATACTGGGGATAATTCGCCAGGTTGTGAACGAGGTATACCGGCTCTGCACACCCCGTTCCGATGAAAATCCTGTTGCCCGGTTTAATTTTTTTAAAGGCCGTGCCAACAGAGGTGAGTTTTTTTTCGTAGGCTTCCTTCATTCGCTTAATTTTCCATTCCATGGCAGATGCCCCTTGCAATGCTGTGCCGGATTAGCCGGTCATTCGCACCGGTATATCAGTGCTCGTGTACAGAACAGCTGGACAGGTACTCCTGAATGCTGTTTCAACTGGCGTTATCGAGACCTTTCGTACCTTCCGTTCCCGGCAGCGTGTACTCATTTCTTGCGCTGCAAATCAAAAAACAGTTTGACCGCAAGGCTGATCGAGGCAAGCTTCGAGCGTGCCGAATCTCCCCGCGAGGTGAGAATGATCGGCATATCGCCCCCGAGAATGATCCCGGCGCTTGTCGCCCCGGACTGGGTGGTCAAGGATTTGTACAGGACGTTACCGGCATCGATTTCCGGCATGGCGAGAATGTCGGCTGTTCCACGAATCTGTCCGCGGTAACCTTTATCGTTTGCGCTGTCCTGATCCATTGCCACATCGAACGAGAGCGGTCCTTCCACTATGCAGTCGCTTCTATCCTTAAACACTGTTGCGATCCGTTCCGCTTCGATGGAACTCTCCACGCTCGGATTGACATTCTCGATAGCGGAGATCACCGCAACCTTCGGCTTCTTGATATTGAGATTATAAGCCACCGTGAGAGCGTTCTCGATGATCTTGATTCGTTTCCCCTCGTCGGGATAGGTGTTGACCGCCGCATCGGTCAAGAGCAGGAGCTTGTTGCGTACCGGTATGTCCATCACGAAAATGTGCGAGAGGAGCTGGCCCTTTTTCAGTTTGCCGGACTTTTTGAGAAACTGGAAGACACCCCGCAGGAGCGTGTCGGTATGCAGCTTGCCTTTCATGAGGATATGCACTTTGCCCTCTTCGAGAAGCCTGGTTGCCTCCTCGATGGGATTATCCGTATCGGTGATGGTGAAATTATCGTTGTCGATGACGAGATCGTAGTCGTAGGCGATCTGGTTGATGGCCGCATAGTCTCCGAGGAGGTTGAACTTGGCGATTCGGTAGATACCCTCCTCGTTCGCCCGTTTCGCCGCAAGGATCGCCTCCTCGTTGTTCGCCCCGACAATGGCGATGGTCGGCGTAAAGTGCTCCTTGACCGTGATGCAGGTCGCATCGATCAACTCGTCGATCGTCAGAATGGGGGCGTCCTTTTTACGGTACACGATTTCCCGCTTAAATATCACCGTATCGATCAGCAGGTCTTCTGCCATCCGCTTCTCACGGAGCCTGTCGCGTTCCCCGACATAGTTCTTGAGGTTCTCCGGCTCGTAAAATCCGCGCAATAGACCGCCGGCGAGCGCCTCGACCTCCAGCGTTTCGGGCATGATCACGATCGGGTACCGTCCGGCGATGTTGTTCCTGATGCGCTTCACCAGTTCGTAGGTACTGGTCAGATCCCCGGTCATGGCGATCATCCTGACCGGTTTGCCATCCGAGGTGAGCTTGAGGAGCGCCGCGGTTATCTGGCGGGCGAAGAATTCGAAAATGAGCTCTATCTTCTGCTGCTGGGTTTCGGTTGCGCCTTTCTGGCGGAATGCGCTGAGGGTGTGAAAATCGTCCGTGCCCGCCAGGGAGAACAGACCGCCCTTCTCGAGCGTGATCGCCTCCATTTCCTTCAGATTAACCTGGTCATCCTTTATCGCCTTGAGGAGGCGCGGCAGGTCGAGAGGACCGCAGCGATTTGCCGAGGGTACACCCGAAAAGCCATCGATGAGCGACGTCACCTGTCCCCCGCGGTGGAGTGCTATCGAAACGCCATACCCGAGATGCGCGGTAATGGCATGGAGTTCGGTCGGCTCGCAACCGAGGACGGAGGCGAGAACACGAAGCACCGCCTTGTGGGTGAGGTAGTGACCGCCGGTGCCGTCGCGTTTGAACTTCACAAATCCGGTCAGCCGTTCGACCGTTTCCACCTCGTCGGACACGACAGTATCACTCGTGGTAAGCAGAATATCATTCTCACGGCCGCTCATTTTTGCGAGTTTTAAAATGATCGGGATCGACATGTTTGTGGGAAACTGGATACGCGGTTGCGCAAGGTCGTTAAGCATCTCGGGAACGACACGATAGGTCCCCGATGGAATTGGTTGAAGGAATCCCGCACGGCAGGCAATTCCATCGAGTGAATCCAGTGTGATTGATTTTTCTGCAAGCCAGTTCTCGATGATCCCGGCACGCGTATCGACATCATCGGTGTCGTCGGGTGAAAGATGAAGATCCGCCTCATGCAGTTTTTCGATGCCTTCGAAATAGGCCACCTTGGTTGAAGTCCCGGTCGGGTTGAATGCGAGGAGTTTCTTCCTGTCTTTCTCGGCTATTTTCGCGGTCTGGGGGTCGAGAAGGCGTTTCATGATACGTTTCGACCGCGGAATTTTCTTTTCGAGACCGAGGAGCATTGTCAGCGCTTCACCGTGCAAGACATTAACGTACGGCGAACCGGGTATTGAGGCGAACGATCCGATCAGGGCAGTGAGCTCGAGGATGACATCCCTGAGTTCATCTTCGGTTGCTATCTCTTCGATTCGACGGGAGAAGGCTTCGATCCATTCGGCGCTGATCATCTCGAGCCGATGCTCGGTGGCATGGAGCAAGACCTGCGATTTACCGATCTCGGAGACGGCACTGATCAATTGTTTCTGAATATCCACGCTACGACTCCTCTTTCCTGATAAGCTGCTGAATCGATTCAGGATTCGCAACATGGCTCATGTCCTCATCGGAACTGATATCTCCCGCGGCTGCGCGCCGTAAAATTCTCCGCACGATTTTCCCGGTCTTGGTTTTCGGCAATTCCGGGGTAAAAATAACGTGCCGCGGTGCGGCAAACTCGCCGATTCGGTGTGCAACATACTTCGTGAGCTCGGCTTTGAGGTTTTCTTTCTCACGGTCGCTCTTGCTGCCTTCGATGACAAGAAACGCATGCAGGTTATCATCTTCACCGCCAAGGCTCACCACAGCGGCTTCGGTGACATCGGGGTGGGTAACGAGTACCGCTTCGATCTCGGAGGTTGCCAATGATTGTCCCCGAACCTTGATAACGTCATCCAGGCGTCCCATAAACCAGAAAAAGCCCTCGGGATCGATACGAACACCGTCATTGGTACTATAGTAGCCAGGAATGCGCCTGAAGTACAGTTCGTTGAACCGCTGCGCCTGTCCCCAGATGGTTCGTATCATCGAGGGCCAGGAACATTCGAAAACGAGCTGGCCGCTCTCATTCGGCCGGCATGGCTCGCCCACGTTATTCACCGCAAGCGCCTGCACACCGGGAAACGGCAATCCAAGGGAACCGGGCTGATTGAGTTCGGCTTTCGGATACGTGTTGATGACCGAAGCACCGCTCTCACTCTGAATCCAGAGATTCAGCACCCGTTCCTGGCCCGAAGCCAGCGCTTCACCGGCAAAGCTCACGAACCGGGGGGTAATCGTATCGCCGCAACTCGCGACGAGGGAGAAGGCGCCCTGGTCAGAAAGCTTGCGTCCCTTTAGTTCGTCACGCATGGCTGCTATCATCCGCGGCGAGGTGAGGAGCGACGCATGCGGGTACACCGTGAGCACCTCGCGTAAATGCGCGGCTGTCATTTCCTCGCCTTCGGCCGAAATCACCACGGTGACCCCGTTCAACAGCGGTCCCCAGAGACCATAGCTCTGCCCGGCGACTGAGGCTAGGTCAAGGGTGCAGAGAATGCTTTCTCCGCCACCCGGGCTGCTGTCGGCACGGAAAATCGCATCGAACGATGCCGCCGCCTGCACGAGGAATCCACCGGCTGCAAACACCGATCCCCGCGGTATTCCGGTCGCTGAGTGGG
>CAYWBT010000066.1:0-13828 GCA_964456585.1 uncultured bacterium | reverse complement strand
CACATCGCAGTACGTAAACAAATAGCCGGGCCAAGTTATGGCATACATCCGCATGCGCTTTACATCCATACTCATCGCAACGAGACCGTCCGCCTGAACGCCGATTCCGAAATCCTCGAATTTTTTCTCGCCAAGGTCGTAGCACATGAAATGCCCGCCGGGATAGGTTTCATCCCAGGCGCCCGCATGTGTCCCGAAGTACAGTTTGCCGTCGACCTCGTAGAAGTCGCTGTGAACCTTGCCCTGGTTGATGACCTTCGTGCGGTCCTCACCGAGCACATCGGTCAGATCGCCGATCATCTCCACTTCATTGGTACGGGGATGGTAACAAAACATCCGCGCACCGGCCGCCTTGTTATGCGAGCAGATGACATAGTACACATTGCCGTCCGAAGCATGAATTATCGCATGATAGTTGGAATCGCCATAGGGGAATCCCGCGTCCACCATCCTGCCGACAATCGGCCCTTCACGATAGACCGCGCCGGGTATTTCAGCCCCGGACGAAACGCTGACAATCCAGGCGGTAAAAAGAATGATACCTGCACTAAAAACCAGAGCTTTTTTCATGGCGATTTCTCCCTCGATGATCCGTACTCTCTCCACTTGTATATCTCGGCGCAAAGGGTCCTTCCCGCTGTTCTTTAATAATACATCTGAATAATAGTAATGCAATAGATAAAAATGTTTGAATACCTGCAGATTTAAAATATCTTACCCTTCAAACAATCAACACTTCAATTTTTAACCCTTTAACACCCTGTCATCGTGGGAGGAAATCCATGCATTATTCACGCAGGCTGTTTGTCTTACTTGCTCTGATCCTCATCGTCTCTTCCGCCCAACTTTCCGCGCAGACACTGCCGATGGTGACGCCGGAAGACGTCGGGCTCTCGTCCGAACGTCTGGCCCGCATCGGCACAGTTGCGAAACAATACGTGGAAGACAGCCGTCTTGCCGGCATCGTCACCCTGGTTGCCCGGCACGGTAAGATCGCACACTTCGCATCGTATGGCATGATGGACAGGGAGAAGAATATCCCCATGCGGAACGATGCCCTCTTCCGCATCTGCTCCATGAGCAAACCGATTACCACGGTCGCGGTGATGATGCTCTACGAAGAAGGACGATTCCTCTTGAGCGACCCGGTGTCGAAATACATCCCCGAGTTCCGTGACATGAAAGTTCTGCGGCCAGAATCCCCGGAGACCAACACCGCGAAGCCCGAAACGGTGCCGGCCCGCAGCCAGATCACCATTCTCAACCTGCTTACTCACACCTCGGGCCTGACCTACCAGTGGGACCGTCGTCTCGGCCAGATGTACTTCGATGCGGGGGTGAGTCACGGGATAGTGCAGCACGATTTCACCACCGGCGAGGGGATCAAGGCGCTGGCGGGACTGCCGCTATTGCATGAACCGGGAGAACGCTTTACGTACAGCCTTTCCGACGACGTTCTCGGCTACCTGGTCGAGGTTGTGTCCGGCATGATGTTCGACGAGTTTTTGCGAGAGCGTATCTTCGAGCCGCTCGGCATGAAGGACACCTACTTCTTCCTGCCGAAAGAGAAGGTCTCACGGCTGGCGACAGTCTATACGTACTATCAGGGCAGAGGTCTCGAGCGGTTTCCCGACGAGCCGATCGTCGAGGGGGGATTCGTCTACTCGGCAGACTATCCGTATAACGGGCCGCGGAAATACTTCTCCGGCGGCGGAGGACTCTGCACCTCGATGGAAGACTACCTCCGTTTCTGCCAGATGATGCTGAATGGCGGCGAGCTGGACGGTGTCCGCATCCTGAGTCGCAAGAGTGTGGAATTGATACAGACCGATCAGGTGGGCGAATTGATCGATGGGCAGGGATACGGTCTCGGATTCGGAGTGACAAGTGAGACCTCGCACCTCCGTGACCTAGGCACTATCGGGGCGTACTATTGGGGGGGATTTTTCTACACGACCTTCTTCATCGATCCGGTCGAGGATATGATCGCCATTTCCATGGCGCAGCTGCACCCGGCAGGTGACGTGGACTGGAATGCCAAGTTCAAGGTACTGGCGTACCAGTCGATCGCCGATTGAAGGGTGTGACGGTTACTTCTTTTTCCGGAGCGGATCGTCGATGAGTACGTAGTTCTTGTATTCGCCGAGTTTGAAGCCGAGAATGTTGTTTTCGACGAAGGTCAGGATACGCATCCCGAGACGGTCGTGCTTGTGATCCTTCTTGTTCGGTTTGCCGGGCTGTACCTGCCAGTCGAGGGATGCTGTCCGCTCCTTCATCACCGCCGGGTGACTTCCCTCAAAGCGGCGGCAGGTTTTCAGCGAGCCGAAATCAAACGCCGCATCCTCGCTTGGATAGCGTTCCTCCACCCACGCTTTTTCATGATGTACCGAGGAGAGTGCAATCTGTTTCTTCATCATTTTGACCGGCGGTCGCACCCAGCCGTAATGATATATCTCGGCGTCCGCAGGTACTACCCGTAACTTGCGTGTACCGATACGAAAACCCTGGGCACTCTCCCATGAGCGGACACCGATTCCGTTGCGGACGATGCGAATCTCATGGCCATACCAGTTATGGGCGACCTGGTAGAGGTGATATGAGCCATAGAAGTGAACATAGTCGAAGAGAAGCCCCTCCACCTCGGGAACATCGAGGTATTGTTCCATCTTCTCCCGCAGGACCGGGAGGTACCTCTCGTGGACAACCTCGTCTGCCTGCAGATAAAAACACCAGTCGCCGGTGCAGGCATCGAGCGCGATGTTGCTCTGCACTGCGTTCGACGCGCCCTTGACGAAATGGGCGGGATCCCAGACCGTTTCGATGATCTTTACCTTCGGATCACCGATCGAGCGGATCATCTCGGTCGTATCATCCTCGGAATCTCCGCATGCGATCACGAACTCATCGACAAGGGGGAGAATAGATGTGATGGATTCGACAATGGGATAAAACAGCTTGGCTGCATTTCTTACAAAGGAAAAGCCGCTTATCTTCACACATGATCTCCTAACATTTTAATCAGCAGCAAACCGGTACGAACTTTCCTGTCGCATCGGGTGACAGCCTGGATGCGACCGGGCGCTCTTTTGAGGATCAGTCTGTTCCGGGAACGGTGGTTTCCTTCACCAGCATTCCGTTCACCTCGACGCCGAGTCCGTTTCCCGCGGGAGGGCTGAATAATCCTCCGGCGCCGAACTGGAGCGGTTCATCGCACACATCCGTCATGATGAGATGACCGCCGAAACATCCTTCCAGCCATCTGAACGCGGGAGTTCCCGCGGCGAGGTGCGACCCGGCGGCGGTCAGGATACTGCTTTCGCCGACCTGCGCCCCGAGTTGGACGTTCAGGCCATGACGGAGCGCCGTCTTTATCACGCGCCTCGAACCGGTAAGCCCGCCGCACTTCGATACCCGGACATTAATGACATCGGCCGCCCCACATGCTGCGATCCGCTCCACATCGTCAGTCGAACAGACCGATTCATCGAGGATTATGGGGATCAATCCTTCCCGTCGGAGTTCGGCACTTCCCGCAAGGTCATCTGCTACCAGTGGCTGCTCAATCGAAACCACCCCGAGATCCGACATCTCATGAGTATATTCACGGGCATTCTTCCGGTTCCAGGAGCAGTTCGCATCGATCCTGATTTCGACCGTTTCACCAAGAAACTTCCGTACCCAGCGGACCCGGGAACCCGGATCATGACTGTCGACTTTCACCTTGACTTGCTGAAAATCAAACGCAGCCGCGTGCAGCAGGAACGCTTCGAGCATGTCTTCGAGCAGTGGCACCACGAGACTGTAGCGGAGCGGCTCCTCACTCATGCCGAGGCCGATCATCTCCGCTACCGGCAGCGCCCAGTGTTTACCGGCACAGTCAAGGAGCGCCAGTTCCACCGCGCAGAATGCCGCCGGATTCAGGTTGCCGGGAGCGATACTCCCTACCCGTTCGAGATAGGTTATCACCTCGTGGGGCACTGAGAACGTTCGATCACGCAGATCGGATAGGAGGGTCTCTGCAAACACATGAGCACCAGCCGTTGTCTCACCGGTGACATACGTTCGCGGCACTCCTTCTCCATAACCGGTTACGCCCGATGCGGACTTGATCGTTACGATTATACTCTCGCTGAAGGTCCTGGATGCGAGGCTGTGAGCTACATTCATACGGAAATCGAGCCTGATTCGCCGACAGTCCAGAGAGGTGATGGCGAGCAAGCCCGGATTTTCGGTCATACAACCTCCGGGCGCATTCTGTGGAACTTTTTCCACTGGTACCACTGGTCGGGGAACATCATGACAAATCGTTCAAACGTTTTCAACACCGCTTCCGCCTGACCAAGGTTCGTAAATAATCGCCCGTGGTCAATCGGTTCAACTGTCATGCAGTATCGGGTTCCGTTGCGAACCATGAATACCGCAAGAACGGAAGCGCCGGAGCGGCGACATAAAATTTCCACCGTACGGTCGACTTTGATTTCACCCCCGAATGCCGAAACTGTTCTGCCGTGGTACGGTCTCCAGGAATCGACTTCGTCGCACTCGGTCAAAAGAATCCTGCCGCGCTTGAGGGCACCGATACACCGGGGAAAAATACCGTCCATCCCGGCGTCGATAAGCTCGACGTTTCCGCCGGCGGCCCGTGCCATAAGGCTCTGCTTCAGCTGTGCGGTTTGAAACGTTACGACCATACTCACCGGATAGCTGCGGCGGTTGAGGGCAAGCGGCAGAAACTCAACTGCGCCGAAATGACCGGTGACCAGGACGACACCACCGGATTCGAGCGCCCGATCGAGGAATTCAATCCCGGAATAATCGATCGAAGCGCCAATTTCTCGCTTGACCTGGTCCAGACCCTTATATGCCATGATGAGCTTCTCGGAATAATGGGAAAAGATACCCTCAAACGTCTTCTTCACAATGTCACGGGTACTATCAAGATTTTTAAAAACTTCCTGTATGTTACGTTCGATCTGAATCCGTTCATTGCGGTTAGCAATATAATACAACCTGCCCAGTAAACGCAAATACCGTGTTGAAAAGGAGAGCGGGGCATACTTGAAGAGAAGGGCATTGGGAGCGATCTGAAAGAACCGGGAAATATCCATTATGATGGTCTCCGGGAGAGGGTGCGATTCCTGCTGCACATGACTGTTGCCGCAGAGGTGACGAGTAAAACAAGGGGCAAATAATGTGCCAACAGTCGCCTGCACCCCGGAGCGGTGTTATTACTGAACCTCATACAGAACAGACACCGTTTATGCCTCTTCACCTGACATTCTTTTCCAGGAAGGGGGAATTATTTTCCGCCGGATACGACAGAAAAAAACCGTCACCCCGTTATCATGAAAGGAATGCCGTGCATCGATGTTGTTAGATGGTTTTGAGGTGACTGCCGAAGCCGGCAACTGGTACGGGAATGTGTGGAAAGTGCGGAAGGTCAGTCGTTGAAAACAAACGTATCGTGGATGCTGTCGACGATCATATCGTCGATGTCTTCCGGGAGCGAGGAAAGTACCTCGATGAATACATCCGCCACTTCAGGGCAGAACTGCGTACCCTTGCCATTTTCAATTTCTTTCAGGGCTTCTTCCCGAGACATCGCCTTCCGGTATGACCGGTTTGATGTCATGGCATCGAAGCAATCGGCGATTGACATGATGCGAACCTCGAGGGGGATGGAGGATCCCTTCAATCCATCGGGATATCCCCTGCCATCGTACCGTTCGTGATGATTCCTGAGGAGGCGCAGTTGGGGATTGTTCTTAAGGAGGGGCTCGATGATTCGTTCACCGTGTGTGGGATGTTCCCTGATCTTACCGTATTCGTCGTCGGTCAGGCGGCCCGGCTTGTTGATGATCATATCCGGTATTCCGATCTTGCCAATATCGTGCATCAGCGCCATCATTCGGAGCAGTTCGACACGCTCATCATCAAGCCCGATCTTGTTGGCAACCAGGGTGGAGAAAACGGCGACACGATTCGAATGGCCGCGGGTATACGCATCTTTTTCCTCAAGGGCAGTTGCAAGCGAGAGAATCGAAGAGATGAATGACTTTTTCATCGATTCCACCAGCTTGGTATTTTCAAGCGATATCGCGATCTGGTTGCAAAAACTCATCATGTATTTGAGATCGCCGGAAGAAAAATCTTTCATCCCCTTAAACCGCTCGGCTGCTATGACACCAATCACCCTGTTTCGGGTAATAAGCGGAACAGCAACAAACGACTTGGGATTGAAACTCTTGAGTATGATGTTTTCTCGGCGGAGAGCCGATTTCCCGACATCCGGCACGACTCGAGCTATGCCGGAATCAACTACCTGGGCAAGAATGTTGGACGTATGATCAAGCGGTATTTCGTAGCCGCTGATGGCACTGAAGTCATCCTGTTCCTGACCAATACCCTTCACGGGAATGAGGCTGGTTCGGTCATTGTTGATGAGCATGAGAACGGCACGGTCAAAATTCATCACGTTGACAATCAGTGACATGACAACATCGAGGAGCTGATCACTCTCCAGGATGGACGTGGTTGCCTGCGAACAGGAATTGAGCGAGGTGAGACGTTCGATTTTCCCTGCAAGCTCCCTGTTCAGATTTTCAACCTCGATATATTTCTTCGCCAGGTGATCCCGCTCGCGTTCAAGTTCGGAGAGCGAATCTTTTAGCACCTCCTGGTGCTGGCTGAACATATTGTATATCGTTGACCTGAAGGTCTTTATCTTCCAGTTAAAAACATATTCACAATACTCGTCGCCCTGGAAAAAACATTTCGTTTCTTCAATCTGCGCGAGCGGGAGTCCCCAGAGTGAAGGAATTGCTTCATAGATCCCCTGGTTGTAGAGACAAACATCCTTGGTTGAACCGATGCCCGCAATCCACTTCAGAAGAATAACCGCATGGGTCTTACTCGCACTGACAATTTCAATCGTCTTTGTTTTGTTGAGTTTTGCATTGATCGACGGCGCCCGGAGGATACTTTTATAGGGGGTTCCGATCGCTTTAATCAGGATGTTTTCGAAATAACCGTATCGACGGCAGAGGATCGATTCACGGCCGATATTGCGGGCTATTTCCTTATGACCGGAATATTGTCGAATTCGCTCGAATAATTTCGCGCAGACATGTTGGGAAACCCAGTTATACTCATCGTATAAAAATTCCTTGGTATTTTCAATCTTATCGAGGAACGGATCGAGATTATCGAGTATGTCCACCATTAATTCCGGGTAGTGCCGTGTGACATATTCGATAACAACCTTGGTATTCAGGCAGTTTACCGTACGTTCCAAGAAGAACCTCCCACACTATCACCCCTTCTTCATCCGAGCGGAAGCTCTTCCCGTGACGCAAAGGGATTTAAGGACACTGCGGTACATTGTATTACATTGCTATTTCCATAACATATTGTGCAATATACCGCTGGCATTTTATCAATGTCAATACTATTTTGGGGAAACTGGCGCCCAGTTTGCCTTAACCGACACCCGAAATGTGCTGTCCCTATCCTTCAAAATTCCGGTGAGGGAACGATTGTTCTCACCTTATCATCTCAGAGAAACTTACGTGGATTTTTTCGTAGGTAGTGTGTTTCGAATTACCCTGAAGGCAATCACCTTTCCCCTGGTGCCATAACGTCGAAACCTCATCATGAATGACGTGGAAGGCACCGCAAAATGCCAGAAAAACAAGGGATAACATCTTTCAGTGAATACAAGAGATTACGGGCAATTACAAATAAATTGCTTGATTTTTTCGCCGTTGGAGGCAATATTATGAGCGCAGGGTCAATAATTAAAACCTTTTATGATTTAACTTATGAGGGCAATCCCTCAAGGTTGCGTCTTTGCCGTGACCCCGCAAGCCGGATAGCGAAGACAAAAAACCACGAGCGATGGTAAGTCCCTTAATGATTTGCGGTAGAAAGTGTTTTAATAACGAGACCCTGCCTTTCTCCTTCACAACACGCCATCTTGCGACGCTGTTGTGAGGAAAAAAGACCGCAAAAAAAAGGCCTCCCTTAGGAGGCCTTTTTTATCCATCGAGATCTAATCGAGAGTGGCTGAACCCTGACTTACTCGTGAGACATGAACCGCCTGCGGTCCTTTGGGTCCTTCGGCTATATCAAATTCCACTTCGTCATTTTGACCGAGTGTCCTGAAGCCGTCCCCTTCGATATTTGAATAGTGGACGAATACATCAGTACCTTCGTCGGTGGTGATGAAACCGTAACCCTTAACTTCGTTGAACCACTTTACCTTACCAACTGCCATACCTCGACCCCTCCTTCAATACTTTTGTTGCCAAAAAAATAATATATAGGGAAACATATATTTCCGCAACATAAATTTTTTTGTTTATTTATCTCCTTAAACAGGAGAAAACTGGAGATCGTATAACCTTCGGTATAAATCACCTTTCTCATACAATTCCGCGTGTGGGCCTTCCTCGGTAATTCGACCTTTATCAATGACGATAATCCTCGTTGCAGATTGGATCGTCGAGAGCCGGTGGGCAATGACAAAAGAAGTCCGGCCGGCCATGAGCCGGTCGATTGCGGCCTGCACTTCCGCTTCCGCCTTCGAGTCGAGCGCCGAGGTGGCCTCGTCGAATATGAGCATCGGTGGATTCTTCAGAATCGCGCGGGCGATGACAAGCCGTTGTTTCTGGCCGCCCGAGAGCTTGGTCCCACGGTCTCCGACCACCGTGTCGTACCCGTTTTCGAACGCTTCGATGAATCCATGTGCGTTGGCGGTTTTTGCAGCCGTAACAATGTCTTCCATCGAGATGTCGGGGCGCCCGTAGGCAATATTAGCCCGTATGGTATCGTTGAAAAGAATGGTCTCCTGGGTGACAATACCAAAGAGGCGTCGCAAGCCGTCCAGCGAGTACTCACGAATGTCGTGACCATCAATCTCCACTGTGCCGCGTATCGGATCGAAAAAACGCGGCAGGAGATCGACCAGCGTTGACTTCCCTCCTCCGGAGGGGCCGACTATGGCAATGTTTTCTCCGACCTTCACGTTGAGGTTGATATCCATGAGAACCGGGATACCGGGTTCGTATTCGTACCAGACGTTTTTAAACTGTACCCCCTCGCGAGCGCTCTCGATGGCAATCGGCTCCGGCGGATCGGAAATATCGCTGGGATGATCGATGATTTCGAATACCCGCCGGGATGCAGCGATTCCCACCTGCATCTTGACATTCACCTCGCTGAGCCGCTTTGCGCTCTGCATCAGCATGAACATGAAAAAGATGAACTGCATGAAGTCACCCGGTTCGAGCCAGTTGCCTCCAAGTACGAGCCTCCCGCCAAACCAGAGCACCATCACAACCATCATGACTCCCAGAACTTCGGTCACCGGCGGGGAGAGACGGCGTATTCTGAACAACCGGAGCAACGACCGGAAATAGGCTGTATTCGCCTTTAAAAATCTCCCTACCTCGAACTTCTCCATGGCGAAAGCCTTAACCACTCGTATACCGGATATGGTCTCTTCCAGTACAGAGGTAACATCGGATATTTTGTGCTGAGCATGCGTCGTGCGGCGTCGGAGTTTTTTGCCGATCCATCCAATAATGAGTCCCCCGGGGGGAGCGATAAGAAAGGTGAAGAGGGTGAGCTTCCAGCTGATGACAACCATCAAAAAGAGGAAGGTGGCCATCGTTATGGGCTCCTTCATTAGGTTCAAAAGCGAGCTGTTGAGGTTATTGTTGATCGTGTTACAGTCGCTGATCACCCGGCTGATCAGGTCGCCGGTCTTTGTCCGCTGGAAATACCGCAGCGGGAGCCGGTGATACGAGGCGTAGAGATCCTGGCGGAGATTTTTCACCACGCCCTGCTCGACATACGCCATGATGTATCCCTGCAGGTACGAAAACAGGTTCTTGAGAACGATGACCACGATGACAATGATACACAGGCGGTTTAGAATCTCGATCGGACTTCCGCTGCCCAGCATGTCGTTAACCTTCTGGCTCAGGGCGATTTTTATGGATTCCAGGGCACCGATATCTTCAATTGGCGCAGCCTCTTTTAATGTGAAGCCTTTACCGGGAAAGAGGTTATTCAAAAACGGCCCGATCAGGTAGATGCTGAATCCGCTCAAAACAGCATACATCAGGGAGCACACCACGGCAATCGCCACGATCGACTTGTACTCGAGAACATATTTCAAGATGCGCATAAGTGTTTTCATCTTACTCCGCCCATGAGAGGGAAATCCCGGTTTCTGCGGGTGGTTCATTGTTTATCATGACGTTGTCTCATGGCTATACGTAACCTCTGAACGCCCCTCGACGAACTGGCGCACCGAGGGATCGTCGGTCGCATCGAGATCATCGACCGTTCCGGAGAAAATAATCGTACCGTCATGGAGCATGGCGATCCGGTCGGCAACTTTCCGTGCGCTGCTCATGTCGTGCGTCACGACCACGGAGGTAATCTGAAGCTCATGTTTGAGGAAAAGGATCAATTCGTTTATGGTGTCCGCCATGATGGGATCAAGACCGGTGGTCGGTTCATCGTACAGGACAATCTCGGGATTCATGGCAATCGCCCGCGCAAGACCAACACGTTTCTTCATACCGCCGGAAAGGTCTGATGGCATCGACTTTTCCACCCCGCTCATGCCGACCATCGACAGTTTTTCCCTGACGATTTCGCGTATCGTCTCTGGGCTCTGTTTCGAACGTTCGACCAAACCAAGGCCAACATTTTCTTCAACTGTCAGTGAATCGAGAAGCGCTGAACTCTGAAAGAGATAGCCGAATTCTTCCCTGACCTCGAAAAGGGCATGCTCGCTGAGGTCGGTTATATCCTCGCCATCGACAAACACCCGGCCGCGGTCCGGTTTGATCAGGCCGACCATGTGCTTGAGCATGACACTCTTACCACACCCGGATCGTCCGATGACGACGAGTGTTTCGCCTTCTTTAACCTGAAGGTCGATTCCCCGGAGAACATGGTTTTTCCCGAATGATTTCTCAATTCTCTGAAGCTCTAACTTATCCACCGTACGTCCTCAGCATGGATTTCTCTTCATACCCGTTTCCCCAAAACCACCACACCATACGGGATCTCTCACATTACAATGCCATGGCGGCGACAACGAAATCGCTGAGCAGAATAAAAACAGATGCCGAAACGTACGCCTTGATTGCGGCATGTCCGACTCCTTCAGCCCCGCCGGTCGTCGTATACCCATAGTAACAGCCCAGAACACTCAATCCGGCACCGAATACGAGGGATTTCACCAGGCAAATTACCAGATCTGATATATAAAAGAAATGCCGCAAACCATAGATGAAAATGCCGGCCGTGACATCGAGAAACACCATGGAAACAAGCATCGCCGCAATAATACCGAAGAAAACACTGTAAATGGTCAGTATCGGTACCATGACGATCGAAGCGGTCACCCGGGGAAGGACAAGATACCGTATCGGATCGATCGCGATGGTCGAGAGGGCATCGATCTGCTCGGTTATCCGCATGGCCCCGAGGGACGCCGCTATCGAAGCGCCCACTCTGCCGGCGATGACGAGACCGGTAAGAACCGGTCCCAGTTCGAGTATCAGGGATTTCGAAACGGCAGTCCCGAGATAGCGCATGCTGATATATCCCTCGAGCTGGTAATTCGCCTGCCAGGCGGTCGTCGCACCGGCAAATAACGAAATGACAAAGACGATGGGGAGTGACCGGACACCGATCTCGAGCATGGAATCGAAGATGAGCCTGAGGCTCTGCGGTATTTTGTGGACGGTTTTGAGAATCCGTGTCGCAAAGATGATAATATCACCGAATTCCGTTACCGGTTTTATAATCTGGTCGGTAAAATACGTCGTGACCGCAACATAGACTTTGAAGAATTGTTTCACACGCTTTCCTGTTGTTCGTGAAACACACCGGAGTTCTTACCCGAACGGAACGTCCGGCTCCTCTGACACCTGCGTCTTCGAGTAGTCGAACTCATCAAATTTCGTGTTTTCCTCTGTCCACTGCAACAGGACGGTATCAACCGGCCCGTTACGCTGCTTGCGGAGAATAAGTTCAGCTACGCGCTCTTCTGGTACAATCACGTCGTTGATCTTGTATTCCGGCTTGAGGTCTTCCGGCAAATCGTATACCGCAGAACGGTAGATGAACATAACAACGTCGGCGTCCTGCTCGATCGCGCCCGATTCCCTGAGGTCCGAAAGTACCGGACGGCGATCGCCTTTTCGCAATTCCACCGCTCTCGAGAGCTGGCTCAGGGCAATCACGGGAATGTTCAGATTCTTGGCAATCATCTTGAGTGACCGTGAAATCGAGGATATTTCCTGCGTTCTCGATTCCCGGTTCGTTCCCTGCATGAGCTGAAGGTAATCCACGATGAGGAGCTCGATATGGCGTTCCTTCTTGAGCCGCCGTGCCTTCGAACTGAGCTCGAGGCTGGACAGGCCGGGAGTGTCATCGATGTAGATCGGATATTTCGCCAGACGGTTCGATGCATCGGAGAGCCGGGTAAAATCCGCCGCGGTCGGTTTACGTTCGTGGAGGGTGGCGCCGTTAAACCGAGCCTCGTTGAAAAGCAGCCGCATGGTGAGTTGGATCGTCGACATCTCAAGGCTGAAGAGGCCAACCGGGTGATCCTTCATGGCGGCGTTCTTGACAAATTCGAGCGCAAGTGCTGTCTTCCCCATGGAAGGTCTGCCTGCGAGAATAATGAGATCGGACTTCTGCCATCCAGCCGTGAGCCTGTCGAGCCGATGGAATCCCGAGGACACACCAGTCACTCCACCCCGAATTTCCGCTCTCCGCTGGACTTCCTGATACGCCTGGTGCACGATTTCGGAGATGTGCGCATACTCCTTCAATTCCCGCAGATCGGCGAGATTCATGATACCCTGTTCCAGATCATCAAGTATATTGTCGGGAACGGCGGCATCTTTGAAGCACTTATTGCGGGTTGCGGTCGCCACCTTGATCAGCTTCCGCAGCATCGATTTGTCTCTGAGAATCTGGCAGTGATGGCGTATATTTGCGGCTGTCGCGGCTTCCCCCGAGAGCGCGGCAATGGTTGCTTCACCACCGGCGGCATCGAGAGTGCCCTTGTCACGGAGGTATTCGGTCACCGAAACCTGGTCCACCGGAAACCCAAGGTCGGACAGGTCGGTCAGCGCCCTGAATATGAGTGAATGTGATGCCTTGTGAAAACTGTCGTCGTCACGGGCAAGCAGTTCGCTCGCAACGCCAATCGCGTCTTTTTCCAGGAACATCGCCCCGAGAACTGCCCGCTCCACCTCGGCCGAATGCGGGGGATTAAGATCAAAGCTCTCCGCCATTATGTCAACTCCAGTCCGTCGTACTCGCGACGGAGAAATTTCAGGTCCTCCCAGGCGGGTTTTTTCCAGTTCGGATTGCGTAGGAGAGCCGCGGGATGGTAGGTTACAATGAGCTTGACACCGTGATAATCGTGTACGGCCCCCCTCAGCGAGCCAAGCGAGGCCTTACTCCGGAGAAGTGTCGTACCGGAAATCCTGCCGAGCGCACAGATGATCTTCGGACTGATGATCTCGATCTGGCGTATGAGGATAGGCTCACATTTTTCTATCTCCTCGGGTTTTGGATCCCGGTTTTTCGGGGGACGACACTTGAGGATGTTGCCGATAAACACATCCTCGCGGCGTAGTTTGATCGCTTCGATCATTTTGGTGAGCAGCTTGTCGGCACGCCCGACAAACGGTATACCCTGGGTATCCTCATCGGCGCCGGGAGCCTCACCGATAAACATGATATCAGCATGGGGATTGCCCGTACCAAATACAAACTTGTTTCTCGT
>CAYWBT010000065.1:0-13844 GCA_964456585.1 uncultured bacterium | reverse complement strand
TGATTTCGTATGCCACCGACGTATCGAAGCCGGCGGATCCTTCGGCACGAAAGGTGCCGTATTCGGTTTTCAGTGCCATATCAGGTGTAAAGACCCGCTGGTCTTTGATGGAAAAGGAGTTTGCAATCGTTTCAAAGAAAAGGGTATCGAAGTCGAGGAATTTCAGGTGGTTTCCAAGCTTTGTAACAAATTCAAAATTATCAAACTGGCCGTCGGTGATTTTCAAGGCACCCTCGCCGGTGAGATTGTTGAGAAACGAGAGGGAATCGAGCCCGACACCGTTGAACTGGATTGAAGTCGCGAGTGTTCCCCTGATGAAGTTGGGAACGGAGAAAAAGTCAGCGATGAATTTTCCGGAGTCGAAACCGTTCAGCTGAAAACTGCCGCGGTAGCTCGCCATATCCCTCTTCGAAACGTCGAGGACTGCCGAGCCGTTGAGCAGCCCTTCATAGGCTGTTACCTCAAGGTTCTCAAGGGCTACTACTCCGCCGCTCATCGTAATTTTTCCCGCCACGGCATCCGATTTCAACTTGCCGAAAACAACCGTTTTCAATTCGAGGTAGGCCGTCGAGGAGAGGTTCGGCGGGACCGGTGCCTGCCTGAGCGGTTCTTCCAGATCCCAGGGCTTGATAATTTTTCGCTCTTTCGGCAGAACCAGGAGATCGTTGAGATCGAGCAGGGTCGACATGATCCTGCCGGTGAAATTCGCCGAAGATGTCTTTCCCGCTGGGAGAACGAGGTTGAGATACTCTTTCAGGTCGCCGGCAAAGGACAAGTCCGAAGCGCCCGATGTCACCGCAAGGTGTTCCATCGTCACTGCGGACGGTGTTATGGTGAGGACGCCGTTGATGTTCGCAGGATGGTTGAGAACCTTCGGCGCTGCAAGCACAACATCCCTGAAATTCACTTCGCCGTTCGCTCTCATCGTCGCGGGGTCGGCCAGCACGCCGTCGATCCCGAGATTCAAGTCCACCACTCCTTCATGCACGGTTTCCTGGAGAGGCGGGTAGAGTACGGCTATGTCACCCATATCGATCGAACCTGTCGCGTTCATTTCCCCGGCGGGAGCATCCAGGTACGAATCAATCCGCCCGGTCAGGGTGAGCTCGGATTGCGCACTGGCAAGCGACAATTTCCCGATATCGATGGCCTTTTCGGTGAAATTGATGCGGGCGTTCAGAGCATCGATCTTTCCGGGGAATTCACGGTGAGACAAGCTCATACCCTCAATAGCGAGGCTGCCGTCATAGGTGATGACAGGTTTATCGGGTTTCATGTCGAACGTGCCGGTCGTCGAAAACGAGAAATTTCCCCGGGTCGTGTACTTCTTTTTCGAAGGAAAAAGTTCGTACGGGAGCGCATCGAGGAGGCGTTCCGCACCGAGTGATCCTGTCGTCGCCTCGAAGCTGCCCGCAGCCCAGTTTCGTATCTCTCCGGTGATGGCAAGCGGCAATTCGTTTATCGCGAGGCGCACGCTGGTAAGGCGGAAATCTCCCGTTCTTATATTTCCGGTGATATCGTGTTCCACTTCAACCGTGAGCATTTTTAACGGAAACTTCATTTCAACGGTGAGTATCGGATTTTCGGAGGTAAACAAAATGTCTCCGATCGTGAGCGTGCCGGTGGTTTGAACGTCAGAGAGGTCACTGGTGACATCTACGGAAAGCTGCTGGTTGATGTCTTCAAGAATGAGCCGGGTTTTATCTGCGAGGTTTCGTATTTCAGCGGAACCATTCTTGATTTTTAACGTGTGGAGGGTTACGGGAAAGGGAAGCGTGGGCGCCTGAACCGGTTCGGGTTGCGCCGCTTCCTGTTCCAGCACGGCGAAGGCTGCCGAAGGCTCCTCTCTAAGGGCATGGACGGATTCGCGCGGGGAGGTGTGTGTGTGCCCGGCACGTTGGTTGTCCGGCCGGGGGATGACCAGCAAAAGGGCGGGTTCGTGCACGTCGACCGCAACAATCTCCACCTGTCGTTTCAGGAGCTTGAACAGGTTGATCTTGACCCGGACCGAAGGAATCCTGGCGAGTGGTTCCGTCTCATTTTCCCGGGGGCCGATCCTGATGTTCGAAGCTTTCAGTGCGGGAATACCCGCCCATGAAATACTTATTTTCCCGATACTAAACGGCATTCCCAACGCATCGGCGGCTCTCTTCTCAACCGTTGTTTTAATCTTTTCTGCCGGAAAAAAAACAACGGTGAGGATTATAGCCAGCACGATCAGAATAACCAGGAACGCAAAAACGTTGAATACGATCTTTTTCATCTCAGAACCATGGGAATTTTATTCCATTTCATTTTCACCTGATAGGTCACTCATCACTAAGGTACTTATTTATTTCTCAACATGCAAAAAAAATAAAAGTCCCGGATTGCACATAATGCACTTCTCATTTATATTATTATAGTATACTATAAAAATCCGTAGGGTGTTAAATTCCGGATCAGCTCCTTGAATGGTAGTGCAACCATGCTGCATTTTCTCCTGATCAGTTCCGACCAAAGAACAACCGACACGGTTGCTGACATCGTGCAAAAGTACGGCTTTTATTTAGACATCGCCGATACATTCGAGAATGGCCTTAAACGAATCGAGACTCAGAAATACGATGCTCTTGTGATCGAACTTTCCGGTTCGGATGATAACTGTATTCCCCCGCTGAAAAAAATCATCGATCTGAAAATTGTCGCGCATATTGTGGGAATCGCGACCGATGACTGTCTGGAAAAAGCGCTGAAGGCGGTCGACGTTAATAAGTGTGTGTGCCTCTCCACGCCTCTCGACAGCAATGAGTTTCGTCTCACGGTCGACAATATCGCGAAGGTGGCCGAACTCACGCGGGATGTCCGTGAAAAAGAGAAACGGCTCCTTCATCTCGAGGTCATCAATGAAATCGCCCGGAAAACCTTGAGTTATAAGGATGGAGAGAAACTTTTATGGGACTTGGCACGGCTCATCCATGAAAAACTTAACCTGTATAACGTTAACATTTTCCTGGTGGATGAAAAGCGATCGAAAATAGAATTGAGCGCGTTTGCCGGGGGATTTGGTGATGATCTGGTTGTCGGTTACAGTCTCTTGATCGGGCAGGGTATTTCGGGCTGGGTCGCCGAGAACTGTCAGAGCCTCGTAACCGGCGATGTGAGAACCGAGCCGCGACGCATCAAGGGTTTTGAGTTCGAAGACGATGTCCTTTCCGAGATGGCGGTACCGGTCCTCTACAATGATGCCGTGCTCGGCGTTCTTCATTTTGAATCGACCGAGCTGAACGCTTTTACGCCAGACGATGTGATGGTGCTGGAGACGGTTGCCGATCAGATGGCGCTCGCCTTCGAAAATCTGCGGCTCTCCCGGGAACTGTTGGAATCGAAGAAACTGAGCGAAACGATCAACGATTCTCTTCCGGCATCTATCCTGATCCTGAACGACACCATGAACATCGAATATGCAAACCTGACGTTTTGCGCAATCAATTACTGTTCGAGAGACAAGGTGATCGGCCGTCCGATTAACGATGTTTTTTCCGACGAATTCAAAACGCTCTTTGATCTGTCCGGGGCGCTCAAGCAGGTCATCGAAGATCACAGGACAATCAACTATTCGAACATCCGGCATACCTCGCCCCTTCATCCCGACAGGATTCTGAACATAACCTTTTCCTATCTCGAAGCCGGAAAACAGGGGCGGATCATGGTGCTCCTCCAGGATGTTACCGAATATACCAATAAAACATACCAGCTTTCATTACTCCGTGAAATTTCCCTCGCCATGCAGGGCGTACTCGACCGTGACAAGCTGCTCCATATGGTTCTCACCTGTGTTACCGCAGGATTTGCCATAGGATTCAGCAGGGCGTTTCTCTTCCTCGTCGACAACGAATCCAAACAGTTGCGGGGTATCATGGGAGTCGGTCCGATATCACAGGACGAGGCGAATAGAATCTGGAACGAGCTCTCGAAACAGGACTTTACATTCAGCGATTATCTGGAAAAAATCGAGGGAGAGGACCTCCCCGCAAGTCCGCTCAACGATGTTATCAAAACACTGTCTTTCGATCTCCGGTCGGTAACGAATGTACTCACCGAAGCGGTGCGAACGTCCCAGCACCACCATGTCACCGATGCATGGAATAATTCTCTCGTTAATGAAGCGATGAAGACTATCCTGGCCTCCGACGAATTCGTCACGATTCCTCTCATTAAACAGAATGAAGTTATCGGCGTGCTCATGGCGGACAATGCCTTTTCCGGGAGGGGCGTCACCGAAGAATCTATCGAAGTGCTGTCCCTGTTCGCCGGTTCCGCCGCCAATGCGATAGAAACCGCCAGGATGCTCACCATGCTCGAGAAAAAGGTTGAAGAACTCGAGTACGCCTACCTGGAACTGAAAAAGACACAGGATTTACTGATCAGGAATGAAAAACTGGCGGTGATCGGCGAAGTCAGCACACGACTCGCTCATGAGATACGAAATCCTCTCGCAACGATCGGCGGATTCGCCCAATCAATTCCGAAACGGTACGATGACCGGGAACGAACCATCCGGAATGCCAATTTCATCGTCGAAGAGGTGAAACGTCTCGAGTACATTCTGTCGACGGTGCTTGATTTCTCCCGGCCTTCCGTTCCCAGAAAGGCAATGACCGACATTAACAAGCTCATTGTCAATACGATCAATATCTTCGAATCGGAGATTAAGGCCAATCATGCCGCCGTGACAACTTGCTTTAAGGATGAATCGCTGAATGCGGAATTCGATGCCCTGCAAATAGAACAGGTTCTTATCAACATCATCCATAACGCCCTCAATGCCATGCCGGATGGCGGCATCATCGATATAAAGACGCTACGGGATGGTGACAGGATACGTATTGACATTATCGATTCCGGGAAAGGAATTGCGAAAAAAAACCTCGAAAGCATTTTTGAGCCATTCTTTACCACCCACGAAAACGGGACGGGTCTCGGCCTGTCCATTTCTCACATGATTATGCAGAATCACCAGGGTACTATTACCGTAAACAGTAAAGAGGGGGAGGGAACGGCGGTCAGCGTGTTTCTTCCTATAAACAGCTCACAGGGAGTGTGACAAAATGAACAAGTATCAACTGCTCGTCGTTGATGACGAGGTGAGTCAGGGACTTCTGTATGAGCAGGAGCTGGAAGAAGAAGGGTATGAGGTCGATGTGGTTAATTCCGGCACCGCTGCGTTGGAAAAGATGAAAACCTCCACCTACGACCTCGTCATACTCGACATCGGCATGCCTGAAATGGACGGGCTCGAAACACTCGGTCGCATGCTCGGCATCGACCAAAGTATACCGGTTATCCTCTATACCGCGTATCCTTCCTATAAGGACAACTTCATGAGTTGGGCAGCCGATGCATACGTGATTAAATCATCCGATCTCATGGAACTCAAGCAGAAGATCCGTGAATCGCTCGAGAAAAAAAGCACCTAGTTTTAAAAGGAAACTTTATGTCAGAACTGAGAAAAGATCCGATCATAAGCCGGTGGGTAATCATCGCTACTGATCGCGGAAAACGGCCGACCGATTTCGTGTCGGTTAAGCAGACTGGAGAGGCGGTCAGCTGCCCCTTTTGCGAGGGCAACGAGGGCATGACACCGCCGGAGATATTTGCCATTCGAAACGGCGGCTCTCTCGCCAACACGAAAGGATGGGAAATCCGCGTTGTGCCGAACAAGTTCCCTGCTCTCGTGGTCGAGGGAACGGTCGAACGGGAAGGCATGGGCATGTTCGACAAGATGAGCGGTATAGGCGCCCACGAGATCATCATTGAAACCCCGGCTCACGACGATCATCTGAGTCAACGATCCCCCGAAAGGATCGTTCATCTCCTTGACACCTACCAGAAGCGGTTCGTCGATCTCATGAGAGACAAACGCCTCCTCTTTGCAATGATTTTCAAGAACATGGGAGAGCGCGCCGGGGCTTCGCTGTCGCATCCACACTCACAGATCATCGCCACGCCCATCGTCCCGAAACGAGTGACCGAGGAGATCAACGGATCACTCGAATACTACAACTACAAAATGCGCTGTATCTTCTGTGACATCATTGGCGAAGAGAAGCGGTTCGGTTCGCGCATCGTATACGAGAATGTTTCGTTCATTTCTTTCTGCCCATATGCCTCACGGTTCCCGTTCGAGATATGGCTCCTGCCCAAGCGTCACATGGCCGGGTACGAGATGATGACCGCACAGGAAATGATCGAACTTGCCGATTGTCTGAAGATCACCATGAAACGCCTTTCCACCGCGCTCGGAAATCCACAGTACAACTACATGCTCCATACCGGGCCGAATGAAAGCATCCCCCGGGATCCCTGGCCTGACATCAAGGAACACTATCACTGGCATTTCGAAATCATTCCCAAGCTGACCCGTGTCGCGGGATTCGAATGGGGAACGGGATTTTACATCAATCCAACCGCGCCCGAAGATGCCGCGGAATTCCTGCGCGAAGTGGAAATGGATTGAACAGAATCACGAGGTAACACGCATCTCTATAGTAATGGAGTTTTTTGTGAAATCACTTGCAGTATCTTTTCTCTGGCACATGCATCAACCCAACTACCGCGATCCTATCAGAGGCTACTACAGCATGCCCTGGGTCAGGCTTCATGCGACCAAGGCATATTACGATATGGCTTGCCTGGCAGGCCGCTATCCGGAAATGGATCTGACCTTCAATCTCGTCCCCTCGCTTCTCGAACAGCTCGAAGATTATAGCGAAGGCGCTGCTGCCGATTACGAGCTTCTGCTGACGAAAAAAGACCCGGCATCGTTGACAAATGATGAGAAGGAAGCACTCCTCCGACGTTTCTTCCAGGCGAATCTCACCACCATGATCAAACCGCTGCCCCGCTACCTGGAACTCCTTCGGTACCGCGGCTTGAACGGAACTCACTCGGATATCGCAAACGCCGTGAAAAATTTTGCGGCACAGGATTACCTCGATCTCCAGGTGCTCTTCAACCTCTCCTGGTTCGGATTTAGCCTCCGCGAGGAAGACCCCGACATCAGGAAGCTGGTCCTCAAGGGCCGTCACTACACGGTGGAAGACCGCGATCTCCTCCTGGAAATACAGCAAACGGCCACGGGGAAAATCGGCCGCCTCTACCGTGATCTCTGGGAACACGGCAGTATCGAGGTAACCACGAGCCCGTTTTACCATCCCATACTGCCGCTCCTCTGCGATACGTCCGCTGCCCTTGAAGGAATACCGGGGTGCCTGCTTCCCCGCCAGCGGTATCGGTTCCCCGATGATGCGCGGAAACAGGTGAAGATGGGGCTGGATTACATAGAGGACAAGCTGGGGAAAAAGCCGGAAGGCATGTGGCCGAGTGAAGGATCGGTGAGCCCCGAAGCGCTCGACATCATCAACGAAGCCGGAGTCAGGTGGGTTGCAACCGATGAGCAGATTCTCGCGAAGTCGGTCAAGAACTATAACCGGGAACGCGACCTCTATCACCCTTGGGAGACGAATGGACTGGCCGTCTTTTTCCGGAGCCACGAACTCTCGGACCAGATCGGTTTCGTCTATGCGAAGAATCCCGCCGCGCTCGCTGTCGATGACTTCATGGCAAAGCTCAAATCCATCGCCGCATCGGCTTCCGGTTCCGCACCCCTGGTGGCGGTGATTCTCGATGGAGAGAATGCGTGGGAATACTTTCCCAACAGCGGGAAAGACTTCCTGAACGAGCTCTACACCCGGATTTTGGCAGAGAAATCGGTGAACCCGGTGAAGTTTATGGACTACATCGAGGAACATCCCCCCGGCTCGAACATACCGTCGATCTTCCCCGGGTCGTGGATAAATGGGAACTTCGACACCTGGATCGGCGACCAGGAAGAGGCCGATGGCTGGGACGCATTGAAAAACGCCCGCGATACCCTCGTAAAAAAGGAATCGAGCCTGAGCGAAGAAGCATCGAACGAGGCCTGGCTCGAGATATTCCGTGCCGAGGGGTCCGACTGGTTCTGGTGGTACGGCGGGGATCACTCCTCGCCGAACGATCCGGAATTTGACCGTCTCTTCAGGGCGCACCTCGAACGGATTTACCACCTTATCGGCGAAGAAGTGCCCCAGGAGATCGCCGAGCCGATTATCAAGAAGGAATCGGTGCGCCCCGATGTGGAGCCGACCGGGCTGGTAACCCCAGTTATCGACGGCAAAATAACGACGTTCTATGAGTGGGTATCCGCCGGCTGGATGCCTGCGAATGGACCGGAAGGTGCCATGAGCGGTGGAGAAACCCTCATCACGGACATCTACTATGGTTTCGACCTCGAGTCGATGTACTTCCGCTTCGATCTTGAGAAATCCGATGAACCGATCGATTTCGCACCCTGGAAGCTCTCGATTTTCTTGCAGAACGACGAGCTCTACCGCATCGATGTTGCGCTCGTAAAATCCGAAAGCTACCTCGTCTTCCGCAAGCTCAAGGAAAAGTGGGTACGCCGAAACCGGAGAACCGACCTAGCTGTCGAACGTATCATTGAACTCGGTGTCGCCTTTCGCGACCTCGGAATGGTTATCGGCGATAAGTGTTTTTTCACGGTTGTACTCTACAAAAACGGCCTGGAGCTCGAACGGTTTCCCCGCGCGGGGACCATTCCATTCGTGGTTCCGGATGAACGCTTTCAATCTCTTATGTGGCAGTTGTAAACTATGGCTGAGAAAATTACCTTCCTGATGATCCTTCATAATCATCAGCCAGTCGGAAATTTCGACTGGGTATTCGACAACGCGGCGAATGATTCGTATGTCCCGTTTCTCGATGTCCTCGAACGATTCCCCGCAGTCAGGCTGGGGCTGCATGTCACCGGTCCCCTCCTCGAGTGGTTCGACGAAAACAAGCCCGACTACCTCGACCGCATCGGCGCTCTTATCAAAAAGGGACAGCTCGAACTACTCGGCGGTGCGTTCTACGAGCCGATCATCTCGGTTCTGCCGGACTGCGACAAGATCGGTCAGATCGACATGATGAACCGGTGGATCGAAGAGCGTTTCGGCGTAACGCCGGAGGGCTGCTGGCTCGCAGAGCGGATATGGGAACCCGGGTTGGCAAGCGTGGTCGGCTCCCGCGGTATCAGGTACACTGCGCTCGACAACACGCACTTTCTCGCCGCGGGGATCCCGGATGACATGACCTGGGGATCGTATGTGACCGAGGACCAGGGGGTACCGCTCCGGGTGTTGCCCATCGATTACCGGCTCCGGTATCTCATTCCCTTCCGCGAGCCGCAGGAGACCATCGACCATATCGGTTCACTGAAGGACCGGGGTGTCACCGCTGTGACCTATGCCGATGACGGCGAGAAGTTCGGCGTCTGGCCCGGCACGAAAAAGTGGGTGTACGAGGAGGGCTGGCTCGAGCGGTTCTTTACCGCACTCGATGACAACAGGAATTGGATTGAGTTTGTGCTTCCCGGCGATTATATCCGATGCGAACCACCCTTGGGATCCGTGTACCTGCCAACCGCATCGTACAAGGAAATGATGGAGTGGGCGCTCCCGGTCGCAACGCAGAAAAAAATCCAGGCGGCCGAAAAAGCGGTCGAGGACGACGAGCGTTTTGCCGACCTCGCGCCGTTCATTCGGGGCGGTTTCTGGCGGAATTTCTTTGCCAAGTACCCGGAATCCGACACCATGTACCGCCGCATGCTCATGGTGAGCGCCGCGGTCGAAAAAGCCCGAAAAAAACCGGCCTACCACGACGCCGCACGTGAACTCTACATGGCCCAGTGCAACTGCGGGTACTGGCATGGCGTGTTCGGCGGACTGTACCTGAATTTCCTCCGCCGCGCCATTTACGAGCACCTGATCAAGGCGGAACGTCTCGCGGCCGGTTCCCGGGTGAAAACGTCGGTTGAAGATTGCAACGGCGACGGTCACGACGAAGTGATCATGGAGAATGATTCGCTCAAGCTGTTCGTCACTCCCCGGTACGGTGGTTCGGCATACGAACTCGACTTCTATTCCAAGGCGTTCAACATCTTCGATACCTTTACGCGCAGCGAGGAAGCATACCACAGCCGGATCGACGTCTCCCCCGAAGATTCCGACAGCCATGCATCCATTCACGACACGATCCGTGCAAAAGATCCCCTTATTCTCGACTACCTCGTGTATGATTGGCACCGCCGGCTGAATTTCCTGGATCACTTCATGCCGGTCGGCGAGCAGCTAGAGGCGTTTTCGCGCGCGAGTTACCAGGAGTACGGCGATTTTGTCACCATGCCCTTCACGGTCGAACGGGGCGGCGGCAGGAAAACGCCGGAAATCACCCTCGCCCGCGCGGGTTATTTCCGGCCGGGTAATCAGAACATTCCGGCACGGGTATCAAAGACGTACCGTCTCCCCAAAACGGGTGCCGCGCTCTCGGTCGATTATTCGGTCGCCATCGAGTCTCCCGATGATTTCCTCTTCGGGATCGAGATGAACCTGGGATTGCAGGACGGGCTTTCGGACGGATCAAGGATCGAGATTCCCGGGCGGATACTGTCCGATTCCCGGCTGGCATCCACCGGCGAAACGGAAAACGTCGATGAAGTGACATTTACCATCGATTGGATGCCGCTCCGGATCACCGTCGGGTTTTCCGAGCCGGCGACCCTGTGGCGGTTCCCGATCGAAACGATTTCTCTCTCCGAGGGAGGTGCCGAGCGGAACTACCAGAATACCTGTCTGGTACCACACTGGCATCTACGCGGTGATAACGATATATTCACGGCAACTATAACGATGAAGGTGGAAACATGGTAAGAGGAAAATTTTTGCTCGTGCTTCACAGTCACCTCCCCTATGTCATCTCGCACGGGAAGTGGCCTCACGGTATGGACTGGATCAACGAGGCGGCTGCGGAAACCTACATCCCTGTCCTCATAGCGCTCCAGAGACTGGTGTCGGAGGGGATTTCTCCAAAGATCACTATTGGTCTGACCCCGGTACTCACCGAGATGCTGGCCGACACGGTCTTCAAGGAGGAATTTGACGAATATCTCGCCCAAAAAATCGAAAGCGCCGGGTATGACGCCGGGGAATTTCACCGCACCGGCGACAGCCAGCGTCACGATATTGCCCGAATGTGGGAGAGTTTCTACCGTGACATCAAAACATACTACGAGGACATCGGACGCGATATACCCGCTGTCTTTAAACGGCTCCAGGATGAGGGTCACATCGAGATCATCACCTGCGCCGCAACGCACGGCTACCTGCCGCTCCTCGGTGAGGATACCGCCGTTCAGGCACAGATCAAGCTGGGAACGGAAACGTATCGCAGGCACTACGGCAGACAACCTCGAGGCATCTGGCTGCCCGAGTGCGCCTATCGTCCCGCCTACGAATGGACACCCCCGGTCGAGGGTTTCGGCGGTCCCCGGCCACGGAAGGGCGTTGAGGAATTCCTCTCGGAAAACGGCATCGAGTACTTCATTGTCGATACCCACCTGCTCAAGGGCGGCACGGCCATGGGAGTCTACATCGACCGGTTCGAAGCGCTTAAGCAGTTATGGACGAACTTCGAAAAGCAATACCAGCCGCTTGAAGTCGATAGTGAAAAGACTCCCCACAAACTCTACTTTACTGCGAGCAAGGAAGGCAATGCGCCGGTTTCGTTCTTTACCCGCGATCCCGACACCGGCCTGCAGGTCTGGAGCGGCGAGCACGGGTATCCCGGCAACGGATACTATCTCGACTTTCATAAGAAACATTTCCCCGGCGGGCACCGCTACTGGCGGGTTACCTCTGCGAAAGCCGACCTCGCCGACAAAAAGGTCTACGAGCCGGATCAGGTCGACGCCCGTATCCGTGAGCAGGCCCACCACTTCAAGAACTTGATTCGCGACATCTGCATCGCCGAAGAAGCACCGGATGGTGTCATGCCGATGGTGTGCGCACCTTTCGACGCAGAATTGTTCGGGCACTGGTGGTTCGAGGGTCCGCGGTGGCTCTATGCGGTACTCAAGGAAGTATCACTCGATCCTGAAATCGAGGCATCCACGCTCGGTGAATACAAGGATGCGAATCCCCCGGTCGAGGTGGTGTCGCTCCCGGAAGGATCATGGGGCAAAGGCGGTTTCCACTGGATCTGGCTGAACGACTGGACCCGCTGGACATGGAAGCATATCTATGAGGACGAGAAACTCATGCAGGAAGCCGCCCGTAAGTACGGCGATCGTACCGACGAGCCGGTGGCCTCGCTCCTGAAGCTCCTGGCGAAAGAACTCGTGCTCCTTGAGAGCTCCGACTGGCAGTTCCTTATCAGCACCTGGGCGGCACGGGATTATGCCGAGATGCGCTTCTCAAATCACCATTCTGATTTCAAGAAGGTGTTCGAACTGCTCGAAAAGGCCGCGGGGGGAGAATCACTCTCCGATAACGAACAGGAACAGATAGCGAAAATCTCCGCGCGCGACACGCTCTTCGAGCATATCGATCCGACCTGGTGGGCGGAAGTTGAGTTTCCCTGAGAATGACGAGGTACCATAATTAATGACTGCCGAAACACTGACCAAGGAAATAATCAGTGTCACCATCAGCGGTTCATTTCAGGAGGCACACCTCCGGATAAATATGTGTTTTCAGCCATGAGGAGACCATGAAAATAGTGTTCGCGGCATCGGAAATGGTGCCGTTCTGCAAGACCGGAGGACTGGCGGACGTTGTCGGCACTCTGCCCCCGGTACTCGCGGGTATGGGGCACAAGGTGAGCGTGATGCTGCCCGGGTATGCGTCCATCAACCATGATCGGTATGCTTTCGAGGAGATAATCTCCCGTATCGAGGTGCCGGTCGGAGCGGAGCGGGTACCGCTGTCCGTTTCCTCGGCACGGTGGAACGGGATACAGGTTTATCTCCTCGAAAGCCCCGACTATTACGGGCGCGGGGGGCTCTACGGCGACGCTGGCGGCGATTACCCTGACAACGGCCGACGGTTCATCCTGTTCTCCCGGGGGGTGCTGGAAACCGCGAAGGCGCTCGATTTGACGCCGGATATCATCCATGCCCACGACTGGCAGGCGGGCCTCGTGGTGGCCTATGCCGCCACGGTGTATGCGGACGATCCCCGGTTTTCCAACACGGCGACGCTCTTCACCATCCACAACCTCGGGTACCAGGGGATATTCCCGTACGAGGTGTTCCTCGAAACCGGCATATCGGCGAAGGAATTTTTGTGGACAAAAATGGAGTACTGGAACTCGGTATCCTTCCTCAAGAGCGGTATCGTGTACGCCGACGCCGTATCGACCGTGAGCGAAACCTACGCCGATGAAATTACCCGGGAGCCGCTGGGATTTGGCCTTCACGGTGTCCTTGCCGGGCGGAGGAACATCCTGCACGGCATCGTGAACGGTCTCGATACTGATGCCTGGAATCCCTCGCGCGATCAATCGATCCCGGCCACCTACGGCAGTGATGACATGACGGGCAAAAAAATCTGCCGAAAAGCTCTCCTGGCCGCCTGCGGTTTCCGGGCAAAGCGTGATGTCCCCGTCTTCGGGATGGTTGCGCGGCTCGACAGGCAGAAGGGATTCGACCTCCTCGAGAAAGCGATGGGCAGGCTTATGTCGCTGGATATCAGGATGATCATCCTGGGCGCCGGAGTTGAAGAGCACCAGCAGAGAATGAAGAACCTTGCCGGGCGGTACCCCGACCGTCTCCACGTGGCGCTCGGTTTCGACAACGATATGGCGCACCTGATCTACGCCGGATCGGACGCCTTTCTCATGCCGAGCAGGTTTGAACCCTGCGGTCTCGGGCAGCTCATCGCCATGCGGTACGGGACGCTGCCGGTCGTGCACGCGACGGGCGGCCT
>CAYWBT010000064.1:4796-14076 GCA_964456585.1 uncultured bacterium | reverse complement strand
AAAAAACTCTTCCCCCAGCCCTTCTACACCTTCTTCCATTCCGATGGCGCTATCTTCGATATCATCGGCGACTTCATCGAAATAGGCGTAGACATCCTCAATCCCGTGCAGCCGGCTTGCATGGATCCCGCCCGGCTCAAGAAACAGTACGGCGACCAGCTCTGTTTCTGGGGTTCCATCGACGAGCAGCATACCCTGCCGTTCGGTTCTCCCGACGATGTCAGGAGCGAGGTCATCGAGCGGCTCACCACCATCGGAAAAGGCGGCGGTCTCATCATCGGGCCGACCCACCATGTCCAGCTCGATACGCCGATGGAGAATTTCCACGCATTGCGTGACACCATTCTCCAAACACCGTATTCATCCCTCGCCTGAGACGGCGAACAGCGGTATAAAAAAACAGCGCACCCGTGAATGCGCTGTTTTTTTTTATGCACGTACGGTAACAATTTCTTTACAACAAAATCTTTTCGTTAAACGGTGTCGGAAGTAACGTGTTATCTATGTCACATAAGCAGTGAAAGGTACAATCTTAGAAATCGGTGAAACCATGGTGTCGCGCTTGCCTTAAAGCAGCAAGAATACACATAACCATCGTAATAACAACATGTAAAGGGAATTATTGCCCCTCGTTTCAGCCCCGTTTCCATTGGAGAATGAACAGGGCCGCATACACGCTTATAATCGATGCCACCATAAAGAACCAGAAGACGACCAAGCTCGTCGTCCCATGTGTTGAGAGCCCGTCACCACGAAGCTTCAGGTCTGACGGCCGCCAGCAGATAGTATTCACCACCTTGGGGTCGGATTTCTTGGTGAAGAGAGACAGCACCACGAAAATGACAATTGAGAGGAAGAACACCACGGTGGCGCGGTTATAGAAGCTGTTATAGTGTGAGAACGGCTCGATTTTGAAGATGATTCTGTCGACAATTTCGTTCAGGGTGAAGCCGGCGACGAAGGTGATTGTCGCGGCGGTCGATGTCGCACCCTTCCAGAAGATACCGATGATGAACAGTGCGGCGACTGGTGCGGCGAAGTAACTGTAAATATTCTGGATAATGAGGAATACCTGCCCTCTCTGGATGCAGAACCAGAGACCGACGGCAATCGCGAACAGCATCATGATCACGCTTGATATTTTGCCAACCCAGACAAGCCGTTTCTCGGGTGCTTCTCGCATGAAGAGGGGGCGCATGATATCCATGGTCACCACGGTGCTCGCGGCGTTGAGTGTCGAAGAAACGGTGGACATGATCGCCGCAGCGAGACCTGCCATGATGAGACCGATCAGTCCGGCGGGGATCAATTCGGCAACCAGGAGCGGGAAGACGTGGTTGGGATCTTTATCCGGCCCGAGAACCTGATACGCAATTATGCCGGGCACGCAGATAATCATCGGCAGCACCAGCTTGAAATATCCGGCGAGAATTCCTCCCATGCGGGCGTCCCATTCGCTCCGTGCGCCGAGACAGCGCTGCACCATAAACTGGTTCGTACACACGTACCACATGCTGACCGAGAGAACGGTGCCGACCATGCCGATAAAGGGGAAATCCTGGTGGGTTGCCGGGTACACCATGAAAAATTTCTCCGGCACCTCCTGTATGAGTTTATCGAGCCCTCCCACACGGTGCAGGCCAAACGCGGTAACCGTGATACCGCCGGCAAACAGCACGATACACTGGACGAACTCCGCCCAGACCACCGATGTCAATCCGCCGTAGACGGTGTAGATCGAGGTGGTGATCGCAATGAGGAGAACGCCCCAGTAAAGCGGGATCCCGAACAACGCCTCGAGGACGAGGGCGCCGGCATACAGGATAGCGGCGATGAATCCGAGAATGTAGGTCAGGAGTGTGGTGACAGCGTAGAAGTACCTGGTCGTACTGTTGAACCGTTTCTCAAGAAATTCCGGCATGGTGTAGAGTCCGCCGCGCATGTAATAGGGGAGAAACACCCACACCAGCATGGAATAGGTGATGAAGTTGCCCCATTCCATGTTTCCGACGACCAGTCCGACAGCATAGGCAGAACCGATCATTCCCACGAAATGTTCTGCTGATATGTTGGACGCGGTCAGGGATGAACCGATAACGTACCAGGGGAGTTTATCACCGGCAAGGAAGTAATCTTTCGTCGTGTTTTTTTCTTTCCGGGCCATGAAGAGACCAAATAGAATTATAAACACGAAGTAGAGCACGAAAACACCGATGTCAAACATACTCATAGCTACCTGATGCATAAACGTTCCTTTCTCTAGCTGATGTTCACCCGACGCATCCTGCCAGGCATATAAGATGTCACCGGCCGAGACAGTGATGATATCGTTTCAACCATCCCACACACAAAAACATGTGCCTCACGCCAACAGGATGTCATAATTTCCTTACAAAAAAACTCCTTTGTTTCCCGCTGTCAAGCTTTTCTTGCGTTACCGTTTTATCACACTATTCCCGCCTGCCTGACAGCGAATGGATACTTTCCTCAATCCTCGCTGCTGCCAGTCATGCACTTATTTTTTTACTCAGCGTATTTCCCTTTACCGTGGGCTCAAGACGCACAATCGGTTTAATGTACAATAAGATAGGTATAACCGTGATTCCGGTGAGAGGATTGACAGGTTGTGAAATCAATCTTGACTTTATTGCTAGTAATCAATTATATTTAAAAACTATAGAGATTATAAGACTGTGAGAATTTACACCTGTCTTGTGTATCAGAAGATAATAACTATAGCTCTCAGGGAAACATATAACTACCGTTCAGGCCAGACCTTGCGAGCCACATCAGTACAAAGGATGGAAACATGAAACGTACATTCCAGCCGTCGAATAGAAAAAAAGTCAATAAACACGGCTTTCGACTCCGGAGCTCCACCAAGAACGGCCGTGCTATTCTTGCACGAAGAAGGAGAAAGGGCAGAAAAGTTCTGAGCTCTTCTGAACGATAGGCGATGCGTTCCGGACTGAAAACAACAGATATACGAAACATAGTAACTTCAGGTGTTTCAGTACGAAAGCGAACCATCAGTATCAAATATCTTGCCGGGAATGACTACCGGTATTCCGTCGTTGTGACGAAAAAGCAGGGAAACGCCGTTCAACGGAACAGGGTGAAACGCGTTATCCGCGAAATAATGCGAACCAGGAAGAACCTGTATCCCCGCGGTGAATACCTGCTCTATTTTAATCAGAAATGCGAAGATTTTCAGCGGGAACCCGTGAGTACCGACATTAACAGGATCATACAGGCGCTCCCGCAATGATACGTTAGAACACCTTGAAATAAAAGCGTATAGCCGGTTCGTACCGGATACAATTTGTTTCCTATCGCTCACCGTGATTCTGCAATGATAAAACGCATACTTCTCCATAGCATTACACTGTACCAAAAACTGCTTTCACCCTATATGGGCGGAAACTGTCGATTCTATCCATCCTGTTCGGACTACGCGATTCGCTCGATCGAGCAGGATGGTGTTATAAAAGGTTCTTTTAAATCCGCCTGGCGCGTTCTGAGGTGCAACCCTTTGAGCGATGGCGGCGTAGATCTACCCTAGGTGACCATGGATAAAAATTTTTTCATAGCTATTCTCATGATGACGCTTATAATACTCGTCTATACTTCACCGTGGTATCAGAATCAATACGGCCACGAAATACCGGCGAAAACGACCGTTCAGACGACTGATTCGCTGAAGACTGTTACCAATCGTACCCCCACCCCGGGAGTGGGCGCCGTGCCCGGAGCGAAAACGATTTCCCCTCCACTTTCACGGGAAAAATCATCGCGGGACAACCGTACGGATTCCCACCAGACACAAGACACGCCCGCCGATACGGCTGAATCCCCGATACAGGTCAACACTCCCGACGAAGCACACGAGGCGCATCTCGAAAACGACGACATATCGCTGGTTCTTTCGACCCGCGGCGGGGTTATCACCTCCGCAACCATGAATACGTTCAAGGGAACAACCGAGGAAGACCATGCCCAGCTCGTCAAACAGGATCAGGCATGGTATCACTGCTTCATACAGGACGGCGACAGCGAGATCGATGTTTCCGGCATCATCTTCACCGAATCGCGCGGGACGAAAACCAAGCTCGAACTGTCCGCGGAACTGTCTGAAAACCGGCTGATCACCCGGACATACCGAATCGATGAAACGGGATTCATGCTGTACGTCTCAACTTCCCTCACCGGGAACTGGGACACGCCGACACTCTACTACAGCTGGCACGGCCCGATCAACAAAACCGAGGCAAATATCCGGAAACTCCGCATCTGGCCGTTTTCCATGTTCATGCGGGATGACGCCACCATGTACGACAAGGTGGTGTACCTCGGCCAGGGAGACCGTCTAACCGTGGACGAACGCGGCAGGGAGAAATCCAAGCGTGTCTACACGAAGGAAGGAATCCAGAAAGTCGAAGCCGGAAAGTCCCACGAGGGCAGTGATTTCTTCCAGGGTGACCTCGACTGGTATGCGGTGAGAAACAAGTACTTTACGACCATCGCGATACCGGCCGAAAAGAAACTGTGGGACGCCAACGCTTCCTATATCCGACTCGGCGATGATAAATGGTACGATTTTACAATCTCCAAACGCATCACCGACGGTTCTACCGATCTGTCGCTCTACATCGGTCCCATCTCGTTCGAGTACCTCAAATCATACAATGACAATCTCACCGAGATCATGGAATTTTCCTGGCGGTTTGTTCGCCCGCTCTCTATCATGTTCCTGTGGTTAATTAATAAAATACATATGGTTATACCAAATTGGGGCCTTGTCCTGATTGCGTTTTCACTCATCATCAAGCTCGTCCTGTATCCCCTCTCGCACAAGAGCTTCGTTTCCATGCGCAAGATGTCCGCTCTCCAACCCCAGATCAGCGAACTGCGGGAACAACACAAAACCAATCCTCAAAAGCTCCAGCAGGCGACCATGGCATTGTATAAAAAAGAGGGGGTCAATCCATTCAGCGGTTGTCTGCCCATGCTCTTGCAAATGCCTGTATTTTTTGCACTTTACCCTGTTGTAGGGCGCTCATTCGACCTCAGGCAGGCGATGTTTATTCCCCACTGGATCGAAGATCTCTCCCGACCCGATCCCTTCTATATCCTGCCCATCGCCATGGGTATCTCCATGTTCGTTCAGTCCAAGCAGACAATGAAAGACCCGAACCAGAAAGCGATGCTCTATGTCATGCCGGTTGTTATGGTGATACTGTTCGCGAATTTCAGCGCCGGTCTCACGCTCTACTGGTTCCTCTTCAATGTCATGAGCTATCTCCAACAAACAGTCCATAAACCCGCTTAACCATTTGTAGACAGACTGCACTATGCACGGCTATGCGTACGAATCCGACACTATCGCCGCGGTCGCAACTGCACCGGGAAAGGGCGGAATCGCAATCGTAAAGGTAAGCGGCCCCGATGCCGTTTCCCTGGTCCAACAGGTGTTTTCGGGTACATATGATCCCGAACGTCTCGTGCGCCGAATGGTCCACGGCTACATCAACGATAATGGGGAGCATATCGACGAAGTCCTGGTCTGTGTGATGAAATCGCCCCACTCATACACGGGAGAGGATGTCGTCGAGGTGCAGAGCCATGGCGGCACAGCTGCGGCCACGTCGATTCTCTCATTGTTGATCCAGCGTGGAGCCCGCCACGCTGCTCCCGGCGAGTTTACCCGACGTGCCTTTATGAACGGCAAGATCGACCTCGCCCAGGCAGAAGGGGTGATGGAAGTCGTGTCAGCGGCAAACCGGGCACACTTGAAACGAGCGGAACGCCTGCTCGATGGTTTGTTTTCACGTCATATCGACAACCTTCTGGAACAACTCGGCACGAGCCTCGCTCTCATCGAGTATCGGATCGAATTCGCGGAAGAAAGTGATGAGGACGGCAACCTGGAAGAAATCCGGGTAATCCTGGCCGGTGTCACCTCAACACTGGAAACGATGATCGCGAGCTTCCCAACTGCGCGCCGAATCAAGGACGGCTTGAACGTAGTCATCGCCGGCGCAGTCAATGTAGGGAAATCGAGCCTGTTCAATACCCTTCTCGGCAGAAAACGCGCGATTGTCAACAAGCGTGAGGGTACGACACGCGACTGGATCGAGGAAAAAATCGAGCTCGACGGCATAGCGGTCAACCTGATCGACACTGCCGGCCTGCGGGACACCGATGATGACATTGAACGCGAAGGCGTACATCAGACACGACACCTGCTACAGAAGGCCGATATAATTATTTCTCTCCATGACCCGGAAGAGCAATCAAGGCTTCTTGACTCCGCGGCGGATCAATCCCCCACCATCCCCGTGCTGAGCAAGAGCGATCTACCCGGCAGAACCGACGGCGCACCAGATATACTCGCCGTCTCCTCGGTAACCAGAGAGGGAATCGACACCCTTATTTCGAAGCTATCTTCGCTCGCCCGCGACATGATTACCATCGGAGACGCGGATGCGCTCGTGCTCGTCGATCGCCACCAGAAAGAACTTAGGGAGGCATACAAACACCTGGCGCACGCTTGCCTCCTCCTGGAAACGAACATCGCCGGCAGGGGTCCCCTGTCGGAGGAACTTGTGGCCGATGAAATACACCGTGCGCTGAATCACCTTGAATTGGTTATCGGGGAACACGTGTCCCTGGACATACTCGATGAAATTTTCAGCCGTTTCTGTGTCGGGAAGTAGGTATGTTTCACGTGAAACAATCAGCCGCATAGACAGTAAATACTGTTTCACGTGAAACAGTTGCCGGCTTGACCGGTTCCGGCATAGTTGTCGCACTTTTTCTCGCGGGGTAGATACGATGGTCTGTTATTCGCCAATTCTCTTATCGTTGTCCTGTTATTATGCATGATCCGGAACTGTTCAGCTCGATCCTCATCGACGGCGCATCTCGTTATGGCATTTCTCTCAAGCCTGAGGACATTGAACGTTTCCGCTCCTATGTCGATATGGTGCACGACTGGAATCGCCGCATGAATCTCGTCTCTCGTCGCGATATGGACCGATTTCTGGAGTACCATATTCTCGATTCGCTCAAAGTCGCTTCCTGTGTCGATTTTTCCGCGGCTTCTCGAATGCTCGATTTCGGCAGTGGCGCAGGACTTCCCGGTATCCCGCTTGCGCTCGCATTCCCCCACCTCGATGTCACCCTGCTCGATTCCCGGAAAAAACGCTGTGGATTTCTCGATGAGATTGTTAATTCTCTTTTCACCGGCGGCGTCCATGTTCTCTGTTCAAGGATTGAGAACCTTCCCGACGACCTGAACGCTTCGTTTGATCTGGTCATCACCCGCGCAACAACAAAACTCGATGCCTTTCACCACCTCGCGCGGCGTTTCGTCCGTTCGGGCGGTTCGCTCGTTGCGATTAAGGGGCCTGACATCGATGCCGAGATCGTGTCGCTTAAAAAAGTATGCGACAGGGATGTTTTCAACATTCAAACAACAGCACCTGAACCGTTTCGCAGCGTCAGAACCGGCGCTGTTGTCATCATAACACGCGCCTGAGTTATCAACACGGGCTCCAAAACCGCCATGTTTCTCTAACTTATTGTTTATGTTGTTCTTGGGTAATTTACGCACCGCCCTGACGGGTTTGTAAACATGTTTTCAACATCGTTTATTTCTTTATCTGGCCGGTGTTTTTCTCGTTTTTTGAAACATTTTGTTTTTTTGTTTTCAACATTTTTTTATATTTTTTCCACAGGGAGTTATAAACGACATTCTTTCCGGGCGGAGAACGGTTATTATGGCAGAAATTGAACGGGGAAAACTGTATCTTGTTGCCACACCCATTGGAAATCTCGGCGACCTGTCACAACGAGCGATTGATTGTCTCGGTTCCGCCGATGCTGTCGCCTGCGAGGATACGCGCCATACCGGCAAGCTGCTCTCCCATCTCGGCATCAAGAAGCGTCTCATTTCTTACAACGATATCAATGCCGGGAAAAAGGTGCCTCTCGTGCTTTCCCTCCTCGAAAACGGGAACGATGTCGCTCTCGTTTCGGATGCCGGAACTCCCGGGGTGAGCGATCCGGCCTACCGGCTGGTACGGGGCGCTGTCGATGCGGGGATCGATGTTTTGAGCATTCCCGGTCCCTCGGCCGTTTTGAGTGCGCTCGTCATCTCCGGTTTTCCGCTGGACCGGTTCGTGTTCGAGGGTTTTCTTCCCCCGAAGGGGAACAAGCGGATGAAACGCATACTCTACCTGAAATATGAATCCCGGACGATCGTCCTGTACGAATCTCCGCACCGAATTATGAAACTCCTCCGCTCCATTCACGAGCTCTTGGGCGATCGTGAGGTTTCCGTTTCACGCGAGATGACCAAGCTCTATGAAGAAACGGTACGCGGCCCGGTTTCACTGGTTATTGAACAGCTTGAAAAAACAAAGCCTCGCGGCGAATACACGGTGGTCGTTCGCGGATATTGAACGGAGGATTCATGAAAGGATTGCTCATAACCTTCGAGGGAATCGACGGTTCTGGAAAAACAACGCAGGCGCGTCTTCTGTATGAACGTCTCGTCTCCCTCGGCAGAACGGCACATCTCCTTCGTGAACCCGGGGGGACCGCCATCGGTGAAAAAATCCGCGCGATTCTCCTCGATGCGACCCTGAACGATATGACGCCCCATACTGAGCTTTTCCTCTATCTTGCCGCGCGATCCCAGATCACCTCGTCCGTCATTTCACCTGCGCTCCAGCGGGGAGAAGATGTTATCATGGACCGCTTCGTCGATTCCACGGTTGCCTACCAGGGATGTGCGCGCGGTCTCGGCATGGACGATACCATCCGGCTCAATCTCCTCGCAACCGGCGGGCTCATGCCTGACATGACCTTCGTGATCGACTGCGATCCTCACACCGCCTTTTCGCGGATAACCGACAGTTTCGACCGCCTCGAGTCCGAGGGGATCTCTTTCATGCAGAAAGTCCGTGATGGCTTTATCGCACTACACGATCGTTTTCCCGAGCGGGTCAAAGTGTGCGAAGGTGATCGTTCGATCGAGGTGATTTCTCGTGAGGTTACTCAGTCGGTGAAGGTGCTCATTCCTGATCTTTGAGCGTGGCTTTTCTTCTCTTACCGTGTATTTTCCATTACCTTTTTGTTGTCTTTTCTTCAGAGGACTTACGTTTCTTCCGTCTCGCCTTCCTCTTCCGTCTCGCCTTCCTTTTCCGTCTCGCCTTCCTTTTCCGTCTCGCCTTCCTCTTCCGACACCTCACTTGGTGCCGCTTTCAGTTCCCGC
>CAYWBT010000064.1:0-4696 GCA_964456585.1 uncultured bacterium | reverse complement strand
TTCCGTCTCGCCTTCCTCTTCCGACACCTCACTTGGTGCCGCTTTCAGTTCCCGCCACTGATCGTAGAAAATGCTAACCAAGGGAATGGCGGCGCCGACAGCAAGAACGATATAGAGCAGGCCGAATATGATAAAATTCGGTTTCATGCGCGTCGTGTACGCCTCCTGGAATTGTTTGACGTATTCTGCCTCCATCGTTTTTGTAATTTTCTCATACAGGTTCACGTTTGAGATTTTTAATGCTTCGAGCATCTCTTCCGCCGCATCGCGGTCTAATTCGGAATACGTCAGCCCGACAAACAGCACGGTGAATCCGAGAATTGATTGTACAAGTACAATGCAAAGCCCAAATATCAAGAGGATTTTGGTCTTTTTCATCTGTTCGTCCATGATACACGCACCTCGGTTTCTTCTATATGCATGTTTTATAAATACTTATGTGAATTTCTCCTCTCGCTTACACGTGCCAAGCATCGTTGAGACACGGGGGGAGATTGTGGTATCTAGTTACCGTCCACATTCCTTTCGAGGGATGTGTGTGTGATCTGCCGGTGTGATTCCGACCACGCAACCTTTCCTTTGTCAAGGAGAATTACCTGGGGCGACTGATGGTCGACGTTTGTCCTGCGTGCAATTTCACGAGATAATTCTCTATCACGGACAACATCAACCATGAACAGGGTGATCGTATCGTCGCATTGTTCCGCGAAGATTTCGAATTCCCGCTGTGCCATTGATGATATGGGACAGAGTGGACTGTTCTTGAATATCAGTGCTTTCGGTGCGTTGAGTGCCGCGTCGATTGCTTTCTCGTCTTTAATGATCGTTACCTGTGCCATGCTGCTTCCTCATACCGCCGCCTGCTGTACAGAGTACCCGGAGGAGTGTTTTTTAACCGTATGGTTCCCTGCTCGTGGCGGTACGTTGTATTTACTTGAAAATATGATACATATTGATCCTGATTCGTTCCTGTCATTATGAAAATAACCCGCGGGGCTGTTCTTGTCCAGAGAATTTTTTTCTTACGCCGAGGTGGTTTCGCCCATATGTCTGCTCGACAAGTGGTTGCCGGGGAGACAACCGGGATTCTCGGCTAGCGGGTTGTGATGTTTTCATTGCTGTGTTCTTCTTCAGAGAAGTATTCGATCCATG
Source organism: uncultured bacterium (assembly GCA_964456585.1). Classification (GTDB taxonomy): domain Bacteria; phylum Latescibacterota; class Latescibacteria; order Latescibacterales; family Latescibacteraceae; genus Latescibacter. The sequence continues at coordinate 3,544 of CAYWBT010000064.1, read as the reverse complement.
GCAATGTTGTCATCAAACCATTCCCATAATTTTTCTATTGATTTACCGGATGTTTTTATAGATATTTGTTCAATCAACGTTTATTCGAGGTACTGTTTTTAACGGTAGGTTGATATGGCGATTCTGAAGTCTTTTTGGGCAAATCCCTTCAAAAAAGAAAAATCTGATATCGCACGTGATATCGATCTGCTCTCTCGCATACCAATTTTTAAAAATCTTTCTTTCTCGCAGAAACGAAATATTTTCGAATACCTTCACCTGCGTTCGTACGTGGAGAATGAGCTTGTTTTCCGCCAGGGCGATCCCGGCGCCGGTCTCTATATTATCCGTGAGGGTCATGTAGACGTTTATAACGAATACGACGATATGACCAAGAAAAAAATAACGTCATTTTCTGTCGGTGACTTTTTCGGTGAAATCGCCCTTCTGAACGATAATTTTCGTTCGGCAACCATAATTTCAACGACAAAAACTGTACTCTACGGGCTTTTCAAACCAGACCTTCACACCCTGATGGATTCTAATCCGAAACTTGGTCAGAAATTTCTCTACGGTCTTGCTCAGACGGTCGCCGAACGCCTGGTGCGTAATAACGAGGAACTTTAAAGACTATCGTGAACGATGAAATATAAACCTTTTCTCATATTCAGCTCGTCGCTGGTTATTCTCGCGCTCATTCTTCTGATCGCCTACTACCTCGGTTCTATCTTGCTGCCGTTTCTGTTATCATACGTTCTTCTTTTCATTCTCAGCCCGCTGGTACATTTCCTTCAGCAGCACGATATCCGGCACTCAACCGCCGTTTACATCGTCTTCAGCGCGGCGCTAATCTGTTTCATCGTCGCCGGTATTATTCTCGTACCTGCCATCTATTCGGAAATTTCAAAAATACAGACCAATGTCAGTGAATATTCCCGGATTCTGACCGATAAGTACGTGTCGCTCCAAGTGCTTACAATCGGCCGCTCAGGACCGTTGAACATGCTTTTGAGCAACGAGAGCCTCAAGGCTGAAATATTCTCGTACGTCCAGACGAATCTCCTCAAGTTTCTTCAGAAAATACCGAATCTCGTTCTCAACATCATTCCCTTGATTCTCTACATCACCTTTACCCCGTTTGTGACCTTCTTCTTCCTTCTCGACGAGTACCGGATAAAGAAAAAGCTCATCAGCATGGCGCCGAATCGTTTTTTTGAAACCTCCCTCACCATTCTTCACCGTCTCCCGTTACAGTTCGGTATGCTGCTGCGGGGTTTTCTTGTCAGCGCTATTATCATTTCTATTCTCGCCTCGGTCGGTCTCTGGATCATCGGTCTCGAATATCCCATCATCATCGGTGTCTTTGCCGGTGTCACCAATTTAATACCTTTTTTCGGGCCGATTGCGGGTACGATTGCCGCGTGCCTCGTTGCGCTGGTTACCGGTTCGGAGCCGGCCTTTTTTCTCTACATCGTCTTCATTTTTCTCCTCGTCAACCTCATTGACAATGTGTTCGTCCAGCCCATCGTTTTTTCGAAAGCGGCTAACCTTCATCCTCTCTTGATCATTTTTCTCGTTCTGGGTGGTTCGAAGGTCGGGGGCATCCTCGGCATGGCAGTCGCCGTCCCCTTCGCAAGCCTTCTGCAGGTTCTGATATCGATTCTCTACAAGGAACTCTATCGTCCCGGTCGTCCCGACTTTTCGCTCTACACAGAAGTCTGATGGGGCGTATCATCACCGAATCGGCATATTCCTTTTCCTCTGCCGTCGTTATCACGTATCTTCCGTTATCGGCCCCCGTTTGATCACAATGTCACCGTAATCGACTCCCAGCACACGGGCAACGCAATCACATTTCGCCCTCAGGAGGAAAAAGATTGTTCCGGGACGGTCGCTGTTTGTCTCAAAATTACCCTGCCCCTTTGCAATAACGATGTCCGCACTGTTGTAGTGGTCGAGAAATTCCTCAGACACTTCGTCCCACTTGACACCGATCTTGTCGGAACCGGTATCTATGACCGAGGTAAGTTCGGTCATGCCGGTCGCACGTGCATCGTCCATGGTGGCATCGTTGATGATCGGTCCCCGTTTCACGACGTAGGTGACTGTATGATGGTCGACCAGCTTCTCGACAAAGAGTTTGTCGAATACTATCTCTCCGGCGTTGTCGCCGAGATACAGAATTTTTTTTCTGCCCGATACGAGCATGCTCTTCAGTTCCGGGTAGTCGTCAATCGCCAGGGATTCTTTGAACAGGGTTTTCACTTTTTCCTGTATGTCAATCTTGTGCCCGATACCGAGATCGATCAGGTTTCCGAAGAGCGCCACCTTGATTGCCGAGTAGAGAGGATCGTCTGACTCATCGATGGTCTTCTTCAGCGCGGGAACCATCGAGAGACAGAGGTCATTATACTGTTTTTTTTCCCGCTCATAGGGGTCGGCAATACCGGTGATCTCAGCGGTTGTTTTGTAAACAAAGTTTGATAGATCAGCCGGGGTCTCTTCGAGGTTTACCTGCTTGATGTAATCAGCGGTAACATTCAAAATATTCCGTATCACCGCCGAATCATCCGTTGCCCGGGTCGCGGTGTTATATGCCTGTTTCATGATGCACGACATACATTCAAGCTGTGTTTTCATGTTCTCTGTTCCTTCCGGATCACTCCTTCATGAAAAAAACCCCGGTTTCATCGACCGGGGCTTTCTTTAATCTTTCTGTAAACGCGGTCCAGCAATGCCACCCGCGCATCGCTTCTTCGTATGCCTGCTATCCATTCTGACACCGATCCCCTGAGGGATTAGGCTTTTCCCGATTTCATGGTAACAAAACCACGCTATGTTCCTCTTGCTCTTCCTTGGTTACAATCCTTACAGCAACGACGACGCTAGATCCGCGGCAGAAGCTGCATCGGGCGCATAGCCATCGGCGCCGATTTCATCTGCAAAAGCTTGGGTGAGTGGCGCTCCGCCGACAATAATCTTGACCTTGTCTCTGAGGCCGGCCGCTTCGATTGCTTCGATCGTTGTTTTCATGGAGGGCATCGTCGTTGTCAAGAGCGCGCTCAAGCCGATAACCTGTGCACCTTTCTTGATGGAATCCACATATTTTTCGGGAACAACATCGACACCGAGGTCCATAACATCAAATCCCGCGCCTTCTATCATCATCATGACAAGGTTCTTGCCAATGTCGTGGAGATCTCCCTTGACTGTACCCATCGCCACCGTGCCCTTCGTTTTGACTCCGGCCTGGGAAAGAAGAGGTTTTAATATATCCATCCCCGCATGCATTGCTCGTGCGGCGATGAGAACCTCGGGTACATACACCTCGTTTTTCTTGAACCGCTCTCCAATGACCGCCATACCGGCGATGAGACCCTTGTTGAGAATTTCAGCTGGAGTAACGCCTTCACTAACCGCCTGGTCTACCAACTCTTTTACCTTTGGTGCCTGCCCCTTAATGAGAGCTTCCGCCATACCTTGCAAATCAGCCATTTTTCCCCTCTTCTTAAAATTTGGTACGCCCACAAGGAATCGAACCTTGAACCTGCAGATTAAGAGTCTG
>CAYWBT010000063.1:13177-14103 GCA_964456585.1 uncultured bacterium | reverse complement strand
TTTTCGAAACCGCTTTTCTTATTATAGTATAAAATAGATTATACAATAGTATTCTCAATTTGCTTTTGTTACCATATCTTTCCCACTGCAGTACTCCCATTATACTCCGTGTAGGCTTTCGCCATTATTGTTATCTCAGGTAGAATTGTTATAATCAGATTTGCACGAAAGGTTGTCACACGATGAACTGAGGGATCACTAACTTGCACGGTTAATTCTCTTCGGAAACCATTATCATCTTGTTTCGGATGTTTTGAGAAGCTATATTTTTTTCACCAATGATTCCCTCATGCAGATTTTAATCGTGATGATGATTCACGGCGCATGCCGTTCGAATCGGCATCAGAACGGTTGGAGTGGAAAGAGACAGTCGTGTTCGTTCACTATTTTTTTTTAAGGAGAAAATTATGAGCGTTAAACCATTTGTACTCTCATTCATGCTCGCGCTCTTTTTGTTGTTTAATGTGGCGGCTTATGCCGGAGAAGCCGAATTGTCGGCGGGTGTTGCAAAAACCGATATAACGCCGACGGAAAGTTTGTATATGGGGGGCTATGACTCGAACATGCGGGATCTGCCATCAGAGGGCACCTATGGAAAGATCTATATCCGGGCTATTGTTTTCGATGATACTGAGAAAAAAGTGGCATTCGTCGTGAGCGATTTAGTCGGCTACCGCGGATATGACACCATACGAAAACGGGTAGCCGATGAAACCGGTATACCGTATGACCATATACTCCTCTCGAGCACCCACAACCATGCCGCCCCGGTTATCGGCGGTCAGAATGACAACAGCAGGTGGAGTAAAGATTTCACTCAGCAGGTTGTTGCAACTGTAAAAAAAGCACTCAACGATTGCGAACCGGTAAAAATCGGCGGCGGTATCGGGCATTCATCCATCGCGATGAACAGGCGTAAAATAATG
>CAYWBT010000063.1:0-13167 GCA_964456585.1 uncultured bacterium | reverse complement strand
CCGTTTCATATCTCACCTTCGACGAGAACAATTCCAGCCAATCGGCGGGAAAATTCAAGACCGATAATCCGGTGTTAATCCATGAAATGGCCGGCGTTAACCGCCTCGGGGCAAATCCGGATGGGCCGATTGATGACGAAGTCGGCATTATTCGGATTGATACCTTGAAGGGAAAACCGAAGGCGATTATTGTCAATTACGCCTGTCATGGAACCTCGCTGGGAGGAAGAAATCGTACCATCAGTCCCGAGTGGATGGGACATATGATCGCCTATGTTGAAAAAACGATTCCGGGGCTGACCGGCGTCTACCTGCAGGGTGCGGCGGGAGATATCAATCCGAGATTTATCGGGGGGCTCGACGGTGCGGTGGACGATCTTAAACGGACAGAGCTTCTGGGATATGAAATCGGAGAAGAAGTGGTGCGCGTCTATGATGAAATTAAATCACGAACACCACTGAATTCACAGATACGGCTCGTTCAAAAAGATGTTGAATGCCCTCTGAAATATAATTGGGTGATGAGAGACTTCAAAACATCCACGATCGGTGTGCCGACAACGGCGATAAAGATCGATGAATTCACTTTTGTCACGTTCCCCGGAGAATTATTCCATGAAATCGGGAAACAGATAAAATCGAATACGCATAACCGGTATTCCTTCCTGGTCGGATACTGCAACGCAGGATTGGGGTATCTCCCGACACAAAAATCGTTTAGTGAAGGCGGTTATGAACCGAATTCATCCCGTTTTGCCCCGGTTACCGAAAAGATTTATGTCAAAGAAGTGACAAAAATGTTAATGGAGTTGTATTAACCGGTTAAACGAAACAGAAAGACATTTGGATACCGGGCAAACAACAGGCAAAAGCGATGTCCAACCTCTAAGATTTCAACTCGGAGACCCTGACAGCGGACAGTGCCGCAGGCAATGGGAAACGGGGAAGATCACGGCGCATATTGCATATATTTTTATTGCATAGTGGTAAAAACAGGTTTATATTAAATGCAAACAGGGATGTAATGGGAAAACGGTGAAAAACCGTTGCGGACCCGCCGCTGTAACCGGGGACGAGCGCCGAGATAACCACTGTCCTGAGGGATGGGAAGGCTCGGCAGGTAGATCGATCCGGAAGCCAGAAGACCGGCCCTGTTGACATAGTGTGACAGATCACGGGTTTGAGTGAAGTGACACAGCCTGCGGTGAAAAACGGCACCCGGTAGAGCTATTCTACCGGGTTTTTTTATGGAACGACGGGTGGCGCGATGTCTATCCACAGATTAGTAGTAATGGTTGCCCTGGTGAGTTTCCTTGGTGGAGAAACCAGTGTCTGTGGTGCAGATGACCCGGCGCGTGAAACCGGTTATACGGTCGAAGGAACGGTCATTGCCGAGAATGGCCTCCCGGTGGCTGGCACACTGGTAAGACTTTCACCGAGCGACCAAAGCGCTGAGACCGGGGCAAACGGGCGATTTTCAATGAGTTCCGTGTCTGCGGGAGACTACGATGTACACATTTCCGCGCCTGATCTCGGTTTCGATGAGGTGAAACGTCGGATTACCGTCCCGCTCGGGGAGCGTGAATCACTCGAAATCGTACTGTACCGGCGCACCTATCACATCGATGAAGTTGTCGTGGTTTCCGAGAGCGGGTATGAACGAGGGGAACAGGACTCCGGCCCCGCATCAGTCACCGTCATAGAGCGGTCTTCCTTTGAGAATAAGGCGTCAACGGTTGCGGATGTGATATCGGCGACACCGAGCGCAAACATCAATGTGATGGGCGGTCTCGGAGACTATACCGAGGTTTCCCTGCGGGGTTCATACGCAAATCAGGTCCAGGTTTACATTGACGGGATGCTGCTCAACGAAGCAATCGGCGGTGCGGTGAACCTGGCAACCATCCCGCTCACCGGCGTGGAGAGGATCGAGGTCTGGCGGAGCGGCGCTCCCGCACGGTTCGGGGGCGATGCAGTCGGCGGAGTGGTCAATATTGTCACCCGTGATATGCGTACTTCGCGAAAAACGGCCACGTTGAGCTACGGTTCTTTTAACACGCTGACCGCAAACACGGTTATGAACATTTCCCGAGGGATGTCGAAATTCCACGTAACCCTCGATTATGCTTCCTCTGACAACGATTTCGAGTACGCGAGCGATAACGGTACCATCTATAACAGGGATGACGACTATACTGCCCGGCGCTACAACGACCAGTACCGGTCGGCGAACATCTTGGGGAAATACAGACGGGTTATCGGGAACACATCGCTTCTTGAGCTTTCCGAGCATCTCATCTCCAACAGGAAGAATCTCCCCGGGAAAGACAACATCAGATATTCCCATGCGTCACTCGGGACGGTGAAAAATCTCTTTCAGGCGCGGGTAACAAGTACGCCCGTATTCCACGGTATGTTCGAAGTACAGCCGACATTCCACCATATCTTCTCCCACGAGCGATACCGTGATCCGGACGGCACTATCGGATGGGGAGTACAGGATAATGTTTATGATACGAACACCTTCCATTTCATGATGCCGGTCACGCTGAGAGCGAATGAGGTTATATCAGTAAGCCTCACACCCATTATCAGGCAGGAAGGCTATCGACCGGAGCACCGTCTCCAGAAGACACAGGTCCCATTGGCGTGTGACCGGGAGTATCTCTCACTGGTCGGCGATCTCGCCCTTAGTGTGCCGGGAGAGCGGCTGAAAGTCACCGCCAACATGCGCCGGGACCGGTACTTCAGCTCGTTCGAAGGCGAACCGTCCCCGGTCAACAGAACGACGCCGTCTTCTCGTTTCGACTTCCTGACAAATACCGATGTGGGTGTACGTATAAAGGTACTGAAGAATGTCGCCCTTCGGGGCAGCTACGCCGATATTTCACGGGTTCCCAGCCTGTACGAACTCTTCGGCGATCGCGGCACGGCGCTCTCCAATCCCGACCTCATGCCGGAACGTGTCTTTAAGCGTGATGCGGGCCTGAGACTATCCTTCCCGGGGCGGCGCCTGCCGGTTTCCTTCACCCTTGAGTACGTATATTTCGAGAATACCTACCATGACCTGATCCAGTGGTACACGACTGATGCCGGTTTTGTTCATCCTGAGAACGTCGCCGGTGCTTCGGTAAAGGGGCAGGAGATCGTCTGGAACACGAGGCTGGTGGACCGCTTTGTTTGTTCGGGGAACTGGACCTTTCAGGAGTCCCGGATTACCAGTGAGAAGCGGAAGTATTACCGCGACAAGCAACTCCCGAACAGGCCATCAAACTATGGCACACTCAGGATTGAGTATCCCATCAAGAGGCTCGTGCCGTTCTGGCATATCAATCATAAAAGCGCGTATTTTCTCGACCGCGCCAATCAGGAACACAAACAATACCCCGGAAGAACCCTCCATGATATCGGAATCACCGCTTCGTTCATGGCGGGGAAAACGGTTGGCACCTTCCTGGTGAGAAATGTGGGTGACGAGCGGACGTTCGATATCCAGGGCTTACCCAAGCCGGGACGTTCCTACCAGGTAACATTTACGTACGCAATTGAGTGAGAAGCGTGAAGAGACAACCACGCTCTTTTATCCCCCTGAAAACAGCGGGGGAGTTCATGTGAGAAGAAAGGGGAACATGATGAAAAAATGTGTCTGTGTACTACTATTCATTATGAGTGTTGTCAATCCGGCTCTCTGCGGCCAGATTGTCATTACTACAACAGATTATTCAACCGGAAATACGGCGCTCTACGATCCCGACAGCGGGGCCTTTACCGATAATGCCCTGCCACATTTCCATGATGCGGTTCCGAAAACCGATGGCACCAGTCTGTACCTGCTCGAAGCTTTCGGTGCCGATAACATCATCAAGTACGATTCCGCGGTAATCGCCCCGGGAAAAGAAATATATCAGTACAGCGTCGGAGCTCATGCCAATCCGCACGATATCGTATTTCTTGAATCGAAGGCATATGTGCTCCGGTACAACACCGATGCAATATGGGTAGTCGACCAGAATGCGCCGAGCGAGGATTCGTTCAAGATCGGCGAAATCGATGTATCCGCCTGGGCTGACAGCGACGGCTCTCCCGAACCGCACCGCGGATTTGTCTATGGCGGCATGGTGTATGTGCTGCTTCAGATGTACGATCTGACCGCATACGCTCCGGGTATATCCCTGCTCATTGCAATCGATCCGGCAAACGATACAATCGTCGATATGGATTCGGAACAGGACGGTGTTCAGGGTATCGACCTGATCGTACGGAATGTGACCGATCTCGCGCTTCTCGATGATAAGCTCTTCCTCGCGGGAACATCATACGGCGCCTATGACGAAGGTCTGGTAAAACTCGACATGGATGATCCGCAGCATACCCAAAGGAAGGTGATTTCAGAAACAGAACTTGGAGGATTGTGCGCGGGAGTCGATGTTTTCAATCACGGTTTCGGCATCGTTTATACCTATGACGAGAACTGGAACACGATACCCATGGTCTTCGACCCGGATACCGGGACGCTCGGCAGGAAGCTGCCGGTTCCCGATGCGAGCGGCGGAGTAATCATGGGGGGAAATTATCTGTTTGTCGGCTCGGGCTATTACGAAAATCCGGGCATCATCATCGTTGATCCGTACGATAATGTTGCTGTCGAGACGATCCCGGTAGAACTTCCGCCCTATGCGATGGTTCTCGTGGGCGAAGTTGAAAACGGGCTGCCTGTTGTTGTCGAGGATACCGGAGAAATGCCCGAATCCATCGTACTCGAGGCGGTACAGCCCAATCCCTTCAATCCTTCGACTACGATCAGCTTCAAGCTCTCCCGCCCAAACCGGGTAACAATCAGCGTCTTTAACAGCATCGGTCAGCGGGTTGCTACCATTGGCGACAGGTACCTGAATGCGGGAAGGCATGCGATCGTCTGGAATGCCGCGGATTGTGCATCGGGTGTTTACTATGTGAGGATCGATGACGGCATGACTGCGCGCGTGGCCAGGGCGACGCTGCTCAGATAGTGCTGTGCAACCTGTTGAAGAACTGAAAAACCATAATTCCGGGTCAGCATGGATCAGCCGGCTTTCGGAGGTGATACTATGAAGCGTGTCTACATCATGGTCGCAATCGTTGTCGCACTCGCAGTGGCGGAAGGTGTATTCTATACGCTGACTCGTGATGCCGGATTTACCCCTCCGGATTCCGGCTCGCACAGAAATGCGAACGTTGGATACGAGCGTATCATCTCGCTCTCACCGAGTGTCACGGAGACCTTGTTTGCTCTTGGTCTGGGTGACCGGATTGTCGGGGTGACACGGTTCTGCAACTACCCGCCGGAAGCCAGGGAAAAAGTACGTCTCGGCGGCTATGTCGATCCGAATTACGAGGCGGTAGCCATGCTCGAGCCGGACATCGTCATTGTGCTGGAGGAGCATGAGGAGGTGCAAAAATTCCTTGCGGAACTGGACATAACCTGCCTCGTTGTCGCCAACAAAAATATCGATGATATACTCGGGACCATTACGGTTCTCGGGGAAACGTTTGACGTTGAGAAACGCTCGGAAGCCCTGGTGTCCGGCATCAGGGGCAGGATCGCCGAAATACAGAAAAAGACAGACGGACTGCCGCGGCCAAGCGTACTGATATCGGTCGGAAGAAACGTCGGGACAGGTTCTCTCGAGGATGTTTATGTCGCCGGCGGAAATACATACTATGATGAACTGATACGATACGCCGGTGGCAGGAACGCCTATACCGGCGCCAACGTACCGTATCCCGTAATCTCCGCCGAGGGGCTCCTGCACCTCGATCCCGACTGCATCATCGATCTCGTTCCCGCACTTGTGGGTAAGGGTGTCGACCGGGCGGCCATTCTGAAAGACTGGGAAACTGTTCCGGGGCTTGAAGCGCGAAAGAATGGCAAAATCTTTGTTTTGGACGGCGATTACATGGTTATCCCCGGACCGCGGTTCGTCATGTTTCTCGAAGACCTTGTCCGGATACTGCATCCCGAAATCTCGTTAAAGTAATACTTCGTTGCTGAATGCTCACCCTGTTTTCGATCGTTATATACCATAGGGCAGGGTACCTTTTCATCACGGAAGGAGGGACTGTCGGGAATTACCCGGGGTGAAATAATCCTTGACTGTCCGGGAAGAAATCTCTTATTTCTCAGAAACGACGGTTATCTCTTAACCTCATCCTGCTACTACGGGAAGCCTTGTGAAACAAACGGGAATACTCACATTCATTGTCATTTCGGCGGTTTTTATTTCTCTCGTTACACCTTTCATCGGCATGGAATCGACGCCGCTGGGAACCGTGTTCAGGCCGGGCAGTGATACTGTTCAGGCTGACATCTTCTGGAAGATCAGGCTGCCGCGGACGCTTACCGCTTTCTTTGCCGGTGCGGCGCTCGCATTAAGCGGCATGGCGTTTCAGGCGCTCTTCAGGAATCCGCTGGCCACCCCGTTTACCCTGGGTGTGTCGAGCGGGGCATCCTTAGGCGCGGCGATCTACCTTCGAGCGGGGATACTGTTCTCGTTTATTGGAATTTCCGGCCAATCCGTCTTTTCCTTTGTCGGAGCGGTTTCCGCCATACTTTTTGTCTACGGGATGACGAGGGTGAAGAAGGGATTTTCCACGGCGACCATGCTTCTTGCCGGAGTGGCGGCCAGTTTCTTCTTTTCGAGCATGATACTCTTCATGCAGTACATCAGCGATTTCACTAATTCGTTCAGGATTCTGCGCTGGCTCATGGGCGGGCTCGAGATTGTCGGGTACCGTCCGGTCATGAACATCCTCCCGTTCGTGCTGGTCGGGAGTGTTATAGTGTCGTTCCTCACCCACGAACTGAACCTCATGATCACGGGGGAAGACATCGCGATCAGCAGGGGAGTGAATGTCAGAAGGGTGCGGTCACTCCTGTTTTTCGCCGTCTCATTAATGGTAGGCGGTGTCGTCAGTGTATGCGGCCCGATCGGATTTGTGGGGATGATGTCGCCCCACATCTGCCGCTTGCTCGTCGGGCCGGATCACCGGTACCTGATACCGGCGTCGTTCATGTTCGGCGGTGCTTTCCTGACCATCTGCGATACCATTTCACGAACACTGATTGCACCGGCGGAAATACCGGTCGGAATCATTACCGCGCTGCTTGGCGGGCCGTTTTTTCTCTGGCTCCTCCTGAGCGGAACGACCGAGCGAGGCATCCTGGGACGTTAAAATACAGTACGTTCTGTTCGTTCATGACCGTACTGTCGCGTGAATCAACCGGCCGGATGAGTAATGACTGGCGGCGCATCCCGCTTGAAACGGGTGCCGGTTTCAGAAGTGCTCCATTGAAACGGTTTGGCGGAAAATATCGAGGGTATCTTCCATGAAAGGTTTCGTCCACGTTTACACCGGTGACGGGAAGGGAAAGACAACGGCCGCCTTTGGCCTTGCCCTGCGTGCCGCCGGCACGGGGATACGGGTCTTTATCGGCCAGTTTGTGAAGGGGAGAGATTCCGGTGAACTGCAAGCGGTCAGGCGGCTTGATGACCTGATCACTGTCCGCCAGTACGGTAGGGAGAACTTCATGTATAACAGTCCCGGAGACGAAGACATCAGGCAGGCCAGGGAGGGACTCGCAGACATTCGCCGGGTGATCACATCGGGAGCGTATGGTCTCGTGATCCTCGATGAGGCAAACGTGGCGGTTTCCCACGGCCTGTTTCATGTGGGGGAACTGCTTTCGGTGATCGATGAAAAGCCCGAACAGGTGGAACTAGTTGTGACCGGCCGTAATGCCGCCCCGGAACTGATTGAGCGCGCCGATCTGGTTACCGAGATGCGGATGGTGAAGCATTACTTCAATCGCGGGGTTGGCGGTCGGCCAGGTATCGAGAAATGAAGGGCCTTTTCGAGCTGAACGGGAGGGATATCAGGCAGTTCCCGATTTTGACGGAGTTTCCGCGCCTATGGAGACTCACCGGTCTTTTTGCCGCAGTGAGGGTGGTTTTTCGGTGAAAAAGAAAAAATCAAAACAGGCACGATGCCTCGCCGTGTTCGGCACGGGATCCGATGTCGGTAAGAGTATCGTCTGTACTGCGTTGTGCCGGATGGTCAGCAATCTCGGCTGCTCGGTTGCCCCTTTCAAGGCGCAGAACATGTCCAACAATTCGTGGGTGACCGCTGAAGGCGGGGAAATGGGTCGGGCACAGGTTGTCCAGGCTGAAGCCGCCCGTTGTGTTCCCCATGTCGACATGAATCCCGTTCTTCTCAAGCCGTCTTCCGATGTCGGCTCACAGATCATTCTCCATGGCAGGGTCCGCGGGAACACGGAGGCGCAAACATACTGGAAAAACACGGATGAGCTTTATCAGGAAGCGCTGAAAAGTCTCGATCGCCTTCGCGCATCGTACGATGTCGTGATCATGGAAGGCGCCGGCTCATGCGCGGAGGTTAATCTACGCGACCGTGACTTTGTCAATTTCCGCATGGCGCATGCCGCGGAGGCCGATGTTCTCCTCGTGGCCGACATCGATCGCGGCGGTGTGTTTGCCCAGGTTGTCGGGACTCTCGACATTATTCCGCCGGAGGACCGGGCGCTGGTGAAGGGTATCGTCATCAACCGGTTCAGGGGCGATCCGGAGTTGTTCTACGACGGCATAGACTACCTTGAGCACAAGACAGGCCTTCCCGTACTGGGCCTGGTACCGTACTTCTACCATATCGACATTGAATCGGAAGATGGCGTGATTCTCGATGAGATGAAGCTCACTCGGACGTTCGACCATGGTGAAGTGTCAATCGGGGTGGTGAAACTTCCCCATATCTCCAATTTCACCGATTTCGACGTTTTCCGCCGGGATACGGCGGTGCGTTTCACCTACCTGTACCATCCTCGGCCCCTCGATGCGTTCGACCTGGTCATTCTTCCGGGTACGAAGAACGTTCGCTTCGATCTGGATTGGCTGCGGGCACGCGGTTGGGAAATAAACCTGAAACGGTACGTTGAAACCGGCGGATCGCTTTCAGGCATCTGCGGCGGCTACCAAATGCTCGGTACGGTCATCCACGATCCGGACGGCCTCGAAGGTTCTCCTGGCACTACTCCCGGTTTGGGATTCCTCGACATGAATACAACGCTCACTCCGGAGAAGATGCTCACCCGGGTTTCGGGAATCTGGGTGAAGAATGGCGAGCCGGTGACCGGTTACGAGATTCACATGGGCAGAACGATTGCCCGCCAGTCGCTCGCTCCGGCTGTTCACATTCATTCGCGGAATGGCGAGCCGGTTGATGTTATGGACGGTGCGTCGAGCCCGGATGGAAAAGTATGGGGGAGCTATTTTCACGGACTCTTCGATGAACCGGGTTTCAGGCGTTCATTTCTGGAGAACTTGCTCCCAGAACGGATGTTCCCAGAACGGATGTTCCCCGAAGAGGTGTTCCCCGAAGGGACCACGAAGCAACCCGCGGGGAGGGATGAATCTCAGGATGACTTTAAAAACCGCCAGTACGATCTTCTCGCGGAACATTTTACCGCTCATCTCAATGATGCAATCATCTGGAAACTGCTTGGCCTGGATAAGTGGGACGGGGAATATGAACGAAAGAATCTGTCATAGAAACATGAGGTAAACGCACCTTTCCATCAGGGAGTGGACATTATGCGACGAGTAAACAACACCATAAGATTTGCAATCTGTGCAGTTGTTATCCTGATACTGGTCGGTTGCGGCGAAAAAACCGTCGCTGTCCGCAGTCGGCTCAAGAACGAGCTTGACACCATTGCGGTGGTTGACTGCCACGAGCACCAGAGAAAACCGGTCGTCGATTATCCATATAATTTTTACAGCCTTGTATCGAACAGCTACTTCAACTGGGATATCCCGCACTCACTCCCGGGCGGGCTGGATCAAAACCTTGTCCGCCAGGGTGACCTTGACGAACTTTGGAAGGAGTACGGTTCGGCGATCGATCTTCATCGTGCCACCACCTTCTATGATCAGTTTCGCCGTGGATTCCAAGTTTTATACGGGTACGATGAGCTCTATTTTACCCGCGAGGGGGTACAGAGACTCTCGGGTGAGATTAGAAAACGTTACCAGGAGTACGACAGTTGGTTTGACGAGGCATTCAAACGCGCCGGATTCGATATCATGCTCCTCGACCAGTGGTGGGATACCTTTAACCTGGACATTGATACGAGGTATTTCGCCCTTGTTTTTCGAATCAATACCCTCGTCATGGCGGTGACCGGCGCTCCGGAAACGATTCATTATGACAACAAGGTGTTTTATAAACTCGCCGAAGATAACGGTTTTCCCATGAACACTCTCGATGAGTACCTCGCGTTTTGCGATTACCTGATACGACAGAATCTGGAATACCATGCGGTAGCCCTGAAGAATTCTCTCGCCTATGTGCGACCGCTCACGTACGAGCAGGTGACTGAAGCGCGGGCACGTGACCTCTTCACGAAACCGTACGAGAACCGTTCAGGCGCCGAAAACACGGAACTCGAAGATTTTATGTTTCACTGGATCATTGAAAAGTCCATCGAAGTTGACCTGCCGGTACAGATACATACCGGTTACGGTGCTTCTGTGCTCGAGAACGGAAGACCGTCGAAACTGAACAATCTCTTTGTCAGCTATCCGCGGGCGACGTTCATCCTGTTTCACGGCGGCTATCCGTGGACAGGTGAATACATAGCCCTCGCCAAGAGATTCCCGAACGTATATCTCGATCTCGTTTGGCTGCCCCAGATTTCCCGGGAGGCCGCGGTGCGAACGCTCGATGAACTGCTGGATTGTGTGCCGTACAACAAGATTTTTTGGGGAGGAGACTGCCATCTGATCGAGGAAGCAGCCGGCTCGCTGGAAATTGCGCGGGATGTTGTCGCCGAAGTGCTTGCCGCCAGGGTGGGACGGGGGCTCATGACCGAGGAGGTGGCACGTGATATCGGACTGAAAATATTCAGGGAAAATGCCGTACGGATTTTCAACTTGGAGGTAAAGCTCGGTCGTTCGTTTGAGATGAGCGGTTCCAGATAGCCGGGAATGTCCTGATGGCAGTATAGAACGAATTGGAGCGTTTCCTCGAGCGGCCGACACCCGCTTTTCTATTGCACACCACAAGCAAAGTGGGTATCTTGCGTACGTTCCGCTGACGGTACGGTAAATGTTCACGGGGAGAGAAATATTCATGGCGATAACAGCGGAAGAAGTCATTAAAATGCTGGGTCTTATCCCTCATGAAAGAGAGGGTGGCTACTTCCGTGAGACCTACCGGGCCGACGAGATGATTCCGCCTGATACGCTTCCGCCACGGTACGGGAGTACGCGCGCGTTCGGCACGGCGATCTATTACCTGTTAACCCCGGAAACGTGTTCGATTATGCACCGGGTTGCGAGCGACGAGATATTCCATTTTTACCAGGGAGATCCGGTGGAAATGCTGCAGCTCCATCCCGACGGTACCGGTGAGGTTTGTTTGCTGGGCAACGAACTGGGCAGCGGCCATCGTTTTCAGGTCGTTGTTCCCCGGGGAACCTGGCAGGGGTCGTATTTGTCAGAGGGGGGGACGTTTGCCCTTATGGGAGCCACGGTTGCCCCGGGATTCGATTTTTCCGATTATCAGGCGGGTAACCGGGACGATTTGCTCGAACGCTATTCCGGGTTTCGTGAGATGATTACCCGGCTTACTCCGCCCCCGGGAGAGTGAAAACGGAAACCCTGCATACGGTCGTCCGATTGTAAGGGTGGAAGTAGCCGTTTAAACCAGCGGGGAAATATTCACGGGAATGGATACTATGGCACCGAAGAGAAAACCAGATATAGATTCGGGGCAGAACAGTCTCGAAAACGAACGTGAAGAATTTCAGGCACAGCTTCGGCTTACCCAACGCCTGGCGACGCTGGGAATTCTTGCCGGCGGTATCGCCCATGATTTCAATAACCTGCTGGTCTCCATCTTGGGAAACGCCGAGATCGCACTGCTCAAGCTGTCAGAAGATTCCCCGCTCATAAAATACATTGGCCATATCAAAACCGCGGCGGTAAGGGCATCGGGACTCACCAATCAGATGCTTTCATATACTGGTAAGGGTAGCCCACAGGTCGAGCCGGTCGATGTGAATGTTCTCGTCGAGGAAATGGCGAATCTTCTCAAGGTTGCGATTTCGAAGCAGGTGACGCTCAAGCTGTGCTTTGCCGAGGACCTTCAGACAATCGAAGCTGATGTGGAACAGGTCCGCCAGGTGGTCATGAACCTGATTACCAATGCCTCGGAAGCTATCGTCGATGATCACGGTTTTGTTACCCTGAGTACTGGTGTGTGTCGTAAAAAGGGTGAGCGAGACCGTCGCACAAAGAAGTATGTCTTCATCCAAATTTCCGATACGGGAATGGGTATGGACGATGTGACGAAAGCTAGAATATTCGAGCCGTTCTTTACCACGAAAACCACCGGACGCGGCCTGGGACTCTCGGTGACCAACGAGATTATCCGCGCACATAACGGCATCATGGAGGTGAAAGGTGAAGCGGGGAAGGGAACGACGTTCACGGTTTATTTTCCGCATTCCGGGAAACCGCTGATAGAACCGGTAGAATCCGAACTTCCTCCCGTCGATTCCTTCGTGGGCAGCTGGCGGATTCTCATTATCGACGACGAACTCGATGTGCTCGAAACGACAAAAACCATGCTGGAGACGAGGGATTTCACGGTACACACCGCGTCAGCAGTACAGGAGGGAATCAAATTTTTTCGCCGGAACATGTCCGAAATCGATATTATCCTGATGGACATGACCATGCCGGGCATGAGTGGGGAGGCGCTCTATCGTGAAATAAGAAAGATAAACACCGATATTCCGGTGATTCTCTCGAGTGGCTACAGCGAAATAGATATCATGGGTCGTTTAGGAAGCGGGGAAGAACCGGAGTTCATTCAGAAACCATACCAGTTGGAAACACTTCTTGTTAAAATCAACCGGGTAATGAAGAGCAGATAATATAGTACAATAGATTATTAAAGTATATAATATTAGCGGCCCTCTCTCGGGGGGACATTAAAATGAATCATTATATAGAAGATTTGCTCAAACGATTTCCGGAATTGGTTCCCTGCACTCCGGATATCGAACGTGCTTTCTCGTTGATGACCGAGTGCTATCGATCCGGTGGA
>CAYWBT010000062.1:0-14321 GCA_964456585.1 uncultured bacterium | reverse complement strand
CGCCGCCGAAACCGGAGATCCGGAGCTGTTTAATCGTGCCACCATCATAGAAGAACCGGAGCGTATCGCCGGACGCCTCGTTCACAAAAAGGTTGTCTTTTCCGGCCTCGTTTTTAAAGTAGTAGCTCCGGGCCGTTCCCTCGGCGACTGTCGAGGTTATCATGCCGTTTTCCATTTCGAGACGCATCTGTGCGCTTTCCAGCACACTGCGCGCATAGACCGCATCAGTGCTGTCGGTCCAGACCGAAACGCTCCGTGCGCTGCCCCGGACATCAATCCCCCTGACCGTGCGATCCAGTAGGTGTATCCTGACCGTGTCGCCGGTCACGGTGCTTGCAGTCCGCAGGAGAGAGACAGCATCCGAGGCCTCATCGTACATGATGTGGTATCCCTCGGGATGGTCGGTCAGGGTGACCGTTTCGAGCGAATCATCGTATACCGCCCTGCCCGCGAGCACCTTCAGGCTGTCCTTGACAATCTCAACGTTGTTCCAGAGCCGAATGTGTTTTTCATCCCCGGAAATTTCGAGCGTGTCCTCACAGGAAATCGTAATGATACTCCCGGGATCCTCTTCCTTTTTCATCAACGGTGCCCCGGTGACCAGGCCGTACCCGGTCGAGTCGTTGAAAACGGCATTCTCCCCGAAAATAGCTGCTTTGAGGGAGTCATCCTCGATCGCCACGTTTCCCGATGCGTGAACAAGTCTCTCATTCTTGAGATAGGTGACCCGGTCGGCACGAAAACGTCGGCCTTTTTCCCTGGCGATGACGTTCCCCACGGCGACAACTTCATTCGTCCTTTCATAGAACACCAGCGTATCGGCATTGAGATGCCGTGTGGAATCACGAAAGGCGGCACTCCCGTAAAATCGTGTTTCGCCGGTCCTGCTGCTGTAAAAGGCTTCACGAGCCTGCAGTTCCGAATCACGGTTTTCCGTCCACGCCCGGACACTGTCGGTGAAGCTCTTATGAACGGAGTTGTCTTTGGGATCGATCGCGGTTCTCGTTTTCCCCGCGCTGTAAGTCAGACGCCTCGGCTTCGTTCCTTCGTCACGCGTGTCCTCGGAGCGGCTTATCGCCAGCGACACCGAGAGCCCAAGAGCCGCTGAAAGGAACAGCGCGAGCAGTCGTCTACTCTTTCTCATGTGATTCTCCGGGCAGCGGCAGCGTTTCACCTTCAAAGGAGCCGGAAACATTGTCCATGGTGTATTCGCTCAGATCGTCCTTTGCAACAAAATGAACGCCCTCCTCAACGGCGTCCTCGGAGATCAACCTCGTATGACCGTCCGCATAAATCGTTCGCTCCGAAGCCCGCCACCAGAGAGATTTCGATGTTTCCATTTTTTTTGTTCGATCATCCGACAGGATCACCACCCGCCCCTGAGCCTTGAGACTGTCGACCTCCTCGTACAGGCCGAACACTTCCCCCCGGTCGGCGGACAGCGTTGAGGTGCGCGTTCCACGTTGGTTAAAGAAGTCGATCACCATGCCGCCATCCACCGCCGTGTAATCGGTTTCGGTATAGACCCGCACGCTCTCGGCGCGGACGATCGCGCTGGTCATGCCATTTTCGGTGATGACGATCTGGGCATGAACGAATTGCTGATCGGGCTCGTTTTCGGCGACCTGTTCCACCTGGGAAAGCTCGGATTTCTTTTCGCAGGCTGCAACGATTGCCAATGTCATGAGAAGCCCTGTCAGCCAGTATCGCGATGTAATAAAAAGACGCATGAGAGGTCCATTCCGTTCCTTCGTTACCCCGGCACGTTGTTGTTTTGCTCGCCGGGAGTCTTTTTCCAGCGCTCGTGAAACCAGACCCACTGTTCCGGGTGCTCGGCGATAAACGTTTCGGTCGCATTCGAGCAGAGGGAGGTGAGGGCGATGACATCCCGGTCGAGGTTGCCTGTCGGCTCGAACGACAGTGCCTCTCCGATGCACGCGTGGTGATAGTGCCGGGCGTCACGGTAGGTGAATATCGGTACTATCGGCGCATGATACTTCAGTGCGAGCTGGGCTGGTCCGACCGCCGTGTGCGATGGTTTCCCGAAGAAGTCCACGAACTCGCCCTTTACCTTCGTATCCTGGTCTATCAGGATGCCGAGAAGGAACCCTTCCTTGAGAACCCGAATGACATCACGGGTGTTTTCTCCCCGCGAAATATTCCTCATCCCGCTGCCGGTCCGGGTGTCGAGCAGCATTTTTTCCAGCCGGGGATCGTAGAGCCTGGCCCCGATTGCCGAGGTTGGCACTCCGGATACCGCGAGGTACACGCCGAGGAGTTCCCAGCAGCCGGTATGCGAGGTCAGCCCGATAACGCCGTGCCCCTCAGCGAGCGCTTTCCAGAGATGATCCATGCCGTGCGGGATGCAGACCCGTTTGACCTCGTCCGGGCCCATGCTCCTGAGACGTACCGTGTCGACAAAATTCATGGCCGTATGCCGGAACGTATCACGCGCCAGCCGGCGAATCTCCCCGGTACTCTTCTCTGCCCCGAAAGCGATGGTGAGATGTTCTCGCGCCAGCCGGTATTCCTTCCGGGCGACAAACGGTATGATCCGACCGATCGCCGAACCCAGTGCGAGCGCCGCTTTCCGCGGGAGCAGCCTGAAAAATCCGATGGCGCTCCGAATAATGACATAAGACACGTCACGACGTATCCGCTTGATAAGTTTGTTTCGTTTCATGAGTCTCCACACCCGTGCTGAAAAGATCAGATTACCCCGGCAAGCGACAGGTCGATCCACCGGATGAGTCCGATGGGAACTTCCCCGCTGTCGGTGACAATGAGGGAAGTCACGACATGTTTCTCCATGACATTCACCGCGCGGGCAGCGTAGGCGTTCTCCGGTATCGTGATCGGTTTGTCCCTGCCGGCATCGTTCCTCGAGGTGTGCTCGAGGGCTTCACGGGCGTTGGATTCGAGCGGGCGCTCCACTCGCTGGAGCAGTCGCCGGAGATCGCCGTCGGTGATGACGCCGTACAGCTTCCCCTGCTCGGTAATGATGGCTGCTCCGAGCTTCTTTTCGGTCATGACGTCCACCACTTCTCTCATGGGGGCATTCGCATCCGCCAGCGGGAGGTCCTCCCCGGACACCATGAGGTCGCTCACCCGGAGGGAAAGCTTCCGGCCGATACTGCCGCCGGGATGGAGAATGGCGAAATCCTCCGCTGTGAGGCCCTTCCGCTCGAAGATGCTCATAGCCAAGGCATCGCCCATAGCGAGGGCGGCGGTTGTGGACGCGGTCGGCACGATGTTGAACGGGCAGGCTTCACGCTCAACCGAAACGTCCAGCACAACGTCCGATACGGCCGCCAGGTTCGAGGGCGCGGTGCCGGTCAGGCAGATGATCGGTACGCCGAGGTGTTTCAGGTGGTTCAAAAAGTCGGTCATCTCATCGGTGCCGCCGCTCTTCGAGATCACGATCGCCACGTCGCCCCGCATGACCATGCCGATGTCGCCGTGCGCCCCCTCGACCGGGTGGAGAAAGAAGGCCGGTACGCCGATGCTCGACAACGTTCCGGCGATTTTCCGCGCGATGATGCCCGATTTTCCGAGGCCCGATACAATGACGCGCCCCCTGGTTTCGGCGATCAGGGTTTCCGCCCGCTCGAATTCCGGCCCGATCCGGTCGAGCAGGCCGTTTATCGCCTCGGCCTCGACCCGGAGCACGTCTATCGCTGTTTGTCTGCTCACTGTGGTTTTCCTTTTTTATCTGGTTCTTTTCGCTATCGTAGAAAGATGCGTATTCACGCCTTCCCTTCAATAATAATAAAAAGAAACCGGTGAAGTCATGGTTATTTTTCTTCGCCGATAAGGGAGTGGAGATGGGGATGGGGGTATAATGCCATGATATACAACATGTTAGGCGGTAGTGCGGTCAACGATAATCGGCACGTAAAAAAACGCGGATTTTTACGGATGGTCGGTTAATGGGTGGTGAGGTTGCGCAGTGAGTTGTGTGCATAGGCAGACATAGGAATGATGCGCAGAAGTAATATCAGCGTTCGTAAATATTCCTTTATCACCCTCCTCACCTTCCCCCCGTGCCCGCCTTCAAACTATCCGCCTGAATCCTGAACCGCCGGGCCTCGTCGGGTTTTCCCTGTTGGTCGAGGATGTCTGCGATGCGACGGTAAGCCGTTGCATTGCCGGGATTAAGCCGGACGACCGTCCGGAGGTGCTCGACCGCTTCGTCGAGCCGTCCGAGCGCCGCGAGCGCCAGCCCGAGATTGCTGTGGGCGTCGGCGTAGTCGGGCTTGAGTCGTACCGCGGCAGTGAGCTGTCCGAGAGCCTCGTCGTAGCGACCCGCCGCATACAGCGCGCCGCCGAGATTGCCCATGGCGCGCCACATGCCCGGCTCCAGTTTGAGTGCGGTACGGTAGTGGCTGATGGCCCGGTCGGTCTCGCCGGTCTGGAGGAGGACGTTCCCGAGGAAGAAGTGCGCCTCGGCGTAGTCCGGTTTCAATTCGAGCGCCCTTGTGAAGTGCTTCACCGCCTGTTGGAACTGACCCTTCTGTGCGTACGAATACCCCAGATAGTAATGTGCGGGCGCGTGGATTTCGAAAATATCGAGAAGCCGCAGGTATTCCTTGATCACCCGGTCGTAGTCGCCGCGGTTGTAGTACACAATGCCGAGATTGAACTGGGCGTCCCTGTTAATCGGATTGATTGCGAGCGCCTCCCTGAAATGATAGAGTGCCAGATCATTGTCACCAGCCCGGTAGGAGATGATACCAAGGTTGACATGGGCGTCCTCGTAGGAGGGATACAGTTCGAGCGTCTTCTCGAAGTCGGCACGCGCCCGGGCATCGTCGCCCCGCAAGAGGTACTCCCTGCCGCGGAAGAAGTAGCCGCGCGCCTTGTTCGGGGATTTCGCGATCACGTCGCTCCAGAGGGTGAGCTCGTCCCGCCAGACCGCATTGCGCGCGTAAGTGAGGGGCGCACAGAATCCGAGGATCAGGATCAGGAGTCCGACGACCACCTTCAAGAGGTGGCGTTCAGGGGTCAGGGTGAAAAGGGCACCGACAACGGCTATCGCGAACCCGAAAAACGGGAGATACATCCGGTGCTCAAAGATAACATGCCTGATCGGAACAACGCTCGATTCCACCGAGAGGGTGAGAAAGAACCAGAAAATTCCGAACGATATCAGGTGCCGACGCGGGAGAAGCCAAGCTGCGAACACAAAAAGCGCGGCGAGAAAGAGGAAACCCGCCAGCGTTTTAAGTTCGAACAGGCTGAGCGAGAGCGGAAAATCGTAGTAGAAGTTCTGCCCGAGCGGCAGCACGAGCAGCCTTACATAGGTCGGCAGCACCCGGAACTGTGTCATCAGGTATACCGGGGTCGTGATGTCCGGGGCAACGGAGTCCTGGATTTCCCGCGGCGCGAAAAGGGTCGAGAAAAAGACCGGGGACAGTACCATCGATGCAATGACAAGAACTGCCAGAATCCCCGCGAGGGCGCCAGCCTTTTTCACAAATCCACCGGATGCCGTGGCGTCCACGGACCGGAAAAAAACGAACTCGGCCAGTACGATCGCAAGCGGAATAGTGAACGCGATTTCCTTCGTCGCCATGCCAAGGAGCGCGGCGAGAACCGACCCGCAGTAGCAGACGATACTCATTCCCCGGCGGTTCTTTTTCAGGCGGCCTGTGAGGTACAGGGCGAGGGAAAGCAGGTAGAACAGCGTGGCGAGCGACGCCAGCCGCTGGACGATGTAGGTGACCGCCTGGGTCTGTACCGGATGGGAGACAAAGAGGAGGCCGACCAGGAATGCGGCAAGTTTTTTATGGTGTGCGATCCCGTCCCGGCGCAGTGCCGGTGACGAAAGCACGAGCACCATGAGCCAGTAAGCAGTAAGGGCGGCGCACAGGTGAATAATGAGGTTTGTCACGTGGTAGCCGAAGACATCGGTACCGTGGAAGTGGTAGTTCAGCGCGAAGGAATACATACCGACAAAGCGGCGGTTGAAGTCCATGGAAGATGGTGATTTCAGAATGGTTCGGAAGGCCACGATATCGCGGATTTCCTTGTTCGATTCTATTGCGGTAATATCGTCAAGATGGAATGATGAGTGAAACGTGTTGGAATATATGATACAGCCGAGAACGCAGATCACCAGGATATGTACCGCCACGTTGTCGTGGAGAAGAGGCTGAAGCTTCCGGAGAAGCGAAGGCGTCTGGTTTTTGTTCTTCCCTTTTTTTGTCATAGAGGCACAATCCGTACGTAAGGTCACGCTCTCTGGAGCAGGTACGCGTGCACACCCAGCGCCGCTTTGGCGCCTTCACCCGCCGCGATGATGATCTGCTTGTTGGGGACATTGGTCACATCTCCGGCAGCAAAGATCCCTGGCCGGTTGGTCTGGCAGCGGCAGTCCACGATTATTTCACGGTGTTCGTTCAGTGTCAGCACGTCCTCGACAAAGGAGGTGTTCGGGATAAGGCCGATCTCGATGAACACCCCGATACACTCGATATCCACCGATGCTCCCGTTTCACGGTCGTGAATGCGGATGCCGGTCACCGAGGTTTTCCCCAATATTGCATCGACCTGGTGATTGGTATGGGTTGTCAGACTGTTCGAAGCCTGTGCCTTTTCGACCAGTATGGAATCTGCCTGCAGGCCCGGCATGAAATTGACCAGGTTGACCTCGCACCCGAGTGAGAGGAGATCGTGCGCCGCGGTGACAGCAGAATTGCCGCCGCCGATCACCGCCACCTTCTGGCCGCGATACAGCGGACCATCGCAGGTAGCGCAGTAGGTGACCCCGCGCCCGCCGAATTCCTTCTCGCCCGGAACATTCAGGGACCGCGAGCGTTTCCCCGAAGCAACGATGAGGCTTTTGTAGCCAAACCGGGCACCCTGTTCGGTCTCGACCATGCCGCCGGTTTCCGCGTGTTCGAGTGTGACAACTCGGTCGCCGATGCGCCGCTGAATAGTCTGTTCTTCAAGCTGTTCCTGAAATTTCATCGAGAGATCAAAACCCGAAATGACATCATAGCCGGGATAGTTTTCAACGTTGGACGTCCAGAGAACCTGGCCGCCGAGATCAGGGCTGATCAGGAGGGTGTTGATCATTTTCCTGGCAAGGTAGACACCGGCAGTCATGCCGGCCGGTCCACCTCCGATAATGATAGCATCGAAATGCCCGCTGTCCGGGGAGTCCATCGAGGATTTTTCCCGGGGGGCTGTTTCCGGTAGAATGACCGGCTCGATTGCATCGATGACACCCACAGTGTTCTCTCTGATACTCATCGCACGCCGCCTTTCCCAGTGATTAGTATCGGTATCGAGATAGTGTATAGGTACGGGTACCTAAGGCGATGATATTGGTATGGTGATGCATACCTTTTACCCTATATATATAAAACAGCACCGCGCGAATTCATAAAAAAAAATGATAGTGATCAGAAACTTCTTATCGGGCGGGGGAATATCGAACCTGCAAATCCCCTGGCAGAACCAATGTCCCCCGGTTACAGCGGCACGTCTCGAGGGTACACCCGCCAAACTCGGTACGGCAACAAAAAAACCCGGATTCGCTCGCCGGGGCCACCTATCCTGCGCACCTGATAATCAGCAGGAACGATTTCTCTACTGGATATTAAAGTA
This sequence comes from uncultured bacterium, assembly GCA_964456585.1. Classification (GTDB taxonomy): domain Bacteria; phylum Latescibacterota; class Latescibacteria; order Latescibacterales; family Latescibacteraceae; genus Latescibacter. The sequence goes on along the minus strand of CAYWBT010000062.1, from coordinate 6,707 downwards.
TGTGTTTTATTTAAAGCATTTTTACTTAGTCAATTTAAATTAAAAATATAGATGGTGTTACGTGTGGCATTACTTCTTAACTGTTTTGGAAGAAGTATGACAATAGAGTTTGGTGAGAAAGATTATGTCGGGCCGTAGTTATGTAGAAATAGTACTGACATAGTATATAAAATTACTTCTTATAATCATCTAAACGATTTTAAATATTATACTTGACGAATATTTGTGTCGATATTGTACCCTCGTTCGCCGAAGGGTTGAAGTTCCTCAAGCCAAATCTGCTCAAGTAGAGTCAATTCATCGCTGAGGTTGAAGCTCGGATCATCTTTGATCTTCACAAGTTCCAAAATTTCGAAAACGAATTTATCCGAGCCATATTCATTCCAGTCCTCTTGAATCGCTTTGTTTTGATGCATTCCGATTGAAAGCATAAACTTGTGTTTGTTTAAAGATCCTTCTAAATTAAGGCTGCTTCCAAGAAGCACCTTGCCGTTCACGGTATTCTTCACCTGGAAAACACCAGTCGGTTTCTTCCGTTCTTTGTATTCCCGCTTAATTTCTTTTCTTGTTTTCACAGTAGTTATCCTTGATAGTTAAATCCTGGTTTAATAGGTGCTTCCGCCCAGTGGCATATAAACGGCACGGCCGGACCGCCTGTCCACAGGCTCTTTTCTCTCAAAGAAAAGACAAAGAAACCGATATTCCTCATTAAGTTTATTTAATATATCCTTTTCATTAACCCATTCGAAGGCGGTTATTTGAACACAATTGTTTTTGAATGGACCGAATATGCGGAAAAGTATCCTAAAGCCCCGTTTGAAAGGTTCGATGTGGGATTATCGGGTACACTCGAAAACATCGCGTTTTCACCCTGTCCCTGTAAAAGATCGTTCAGCGTACTGAAATAATTGTACGATGGTTTATCAAGTGTTAAAAGCTCCACTTTCAGGGTGTCCTCCGGATCGAACAGATAATCTTCTTCGAACGAATAATCGATATTTTTCCCGTTGGATATGCGGTCGTTGAACAGGTGTATGCCATCGGTGGGAGAAGAATTCAGATAGATTATAATCCGGTAGTAATCGACAGTATCTTCCGGGTCGGTGAAATGACATCTGAACACGTAACCCTCTTTTTTATTTTCATAGTCCTCGTTGTAAATATCCGGATCGGTCTCGTAATGATAGCTCACAGAATCGATTTCCACCGGTTTCATGATTGTGGACGAAGCGGAATAGTTTTTCCCGCCTGATGTCACAATCAGTGTATAGGTTCTGCCCTTGACACCAAGGATTGATTCGCCACGGTACAATCCCGGTTTGGTTTCATTGAGATATTCCTCGTTTCCCTCGCTGTCACGGAGCGTAACCATGGCTCCTGTCACCGGAGGGAAATCGCTCGGCCGGTAAAAGTCGCCGGAAGTGGTAATTTTCACAGTGCAGGGTTCTCCCTGATCCGAGAGTGTCCCCTCGATGACAATTTTCGGTGTGGTATTTTTCAAATCGACAGTCACGACGTCTTCGGCGCACGAAGAAACAAATATAAGAGCCGCACCCAGAAAAAAGATACCGGAAAGCTTCCTGAATATTTTTACGATATGGATCCCTGAACCTGGCATAACTATCCTCAAAAAGCGAAGTTATAAGTTATCGACGGGAAAAAAGTGAAAAGCGACGTGCGCACAGCTTCGGTATAATCGGGATTGTCCTTGTTTTCACGGAAGTATATTACATAAGCGTTTTTATGTCCGTAGGCGTTATAAAGTGAAAAATTCCAGCTTGACTCCGAGTCTCCGGTTTTTTTGCGGATATAGGTCGCGCCGAGATCGAGACGGTGATAGGCGGGCATCCGGTAACAGTTCCGTTCGGTGTAAAGACTTACCGTGTTGTTTTCGATCCGGTATTTGCCGCTGGGGAATGTGACCGCATCGCCTGAATGGAACACCCATGCGAAAGAGAATGTCCACTTCTCGCTGCGCTTGTAAGTTCCGACAAGGGAAAAATCATGAATACGGTCATGACGTGCCGGGTATGGTTTCCCCCGGTTGATCAGGGCATATTTCCTTTCGGTTTTCGCCAGTGTGTAACCAAGCCAGCCGGTGAGCTTGCCGGTATTTTTTTTCAGTAAATATTCCGCACCGTACGCCCATCCTTTCCCGAAAACCAGTTCGGATTCGACATATTCGTCGAGAAGAATATTTGCGCCGGTTTTGTAATCGATCTGCCGTTTCAAATCCTTATAATAGATTTCCATAGATGTTTCATAGCCGTTGTTCCCAAAATTACGGAAATATCCTGCTGCAACCTGATCCGCAATCTGAGGCTTGACGATGGCAGTGCTCGGATGCCAGACGTCGAACGGTGTGCTTACCGAAGTGTTCGATAAAAGATGAATGTATTGACGGTTGCGCGCGTATGACAGTTTTGTGGAGCTGACATCGTTCAGGCGATACGTTGCCGCGAACCGTGGTTCCGGACCGGCGTAGGTTTTAATCACTTCCCTGCCGGCGTATTTCGTCGTCTCGATAACATCTCCGTCTTCGTTGAACCGGTATACTTTTCCGGGTCCCAAGACAGAGAACAGCGAGTAACGGACGCCGTAGCTTATTTTCAGCGCGTTTGTGGGATCATATTCGTGACCGATATAGGGCGCGGTTTCGAGCGCATATTTATTATCAATGGAAAATGAATTGACGGAACTCTCGCTGGTGGCAGTGATCTTACCGGGAAGAAATGTATGGTAAATCGTATCCAGTCCGAATTTTATCCGGCATTTCGAGGACATGAAATACTCGAAATCTTCTTTAAGATTCACATCTGTGATGGAGGAAGTGACATCAATGCCGTTTTTATCGATATCAAACCCGAATACATAATCGAACTGGCTGTATATCAGGGACGAGTTGAGAAAGAGCCTGCTGTTGAAGATATGGTTCCACCGAACCGTCGTCGTCGAGTTTCCCCAGTCAACTCCGAATTCACCTCCGTTGCCGAGTACATCCCTGCCCATGTATCCGGAAATGAAAAGACGATCGTTTTCTCCGAGGAAATAATTAGCTTTCATGTTGAGGTCGTAAAAATACAACCGTGACTTTTTCAGTTCCTTGTCTTTCGCGAACGCCAGAAAAACATCCGCATAAGTCCGTCTGCCTGAAATAATGAATGACCCCTTGTCTTTCACAATCGGGCCCTGAACAGTCAGCCGTGAAGATACGAGACCCAGACCGCCTGATACCCGATATTTCTTCATATTACCCTCTTTCATCCTGATGTCGAGGACAGAAGAAAGTCTGCCGCCGTATTCGGGAGGCGCAGCCCCTTTGATAAGCTTGACATCTTTGAGAGCGTCAGAGTTGAATACTGAGAAAAATCCCATCAGGTGGGATGCATTATAGACCGGGGCTTCATCGAGGAGAATAAGGTTCTGGTCGGGACTGCCGCCGCGGACGAAAAAACCGCTGTTGCCTTCGCTAACGGCTGTGACGCCGGGTAAAAGTTGCATGGTTTTAATAATATCCTTTTCCCCGAAAAGAATCGGGACGGACGATATTTCGTTTGGTGATATCCGTATAGTTCCGGTCTCGGTCGAGGTGATATTTTCATCGTCGTGCGCCGCTTTTCCGGTGACAACAATTTCTTCGATAACATACGTTTTCTGTGTAAGCTCGATATCCTGTTTGATATCACGGGTGACATCGAGTGTCATTTCACGGGCAACATAACCGATAAAACTGTACCTCACCGTATATGTGCCCGATGGAACGGTTACCGAGTAGAATCCGTAATTATTCGCCATGTTGCCCGTTTTCAGCTCCACAATGAAATAACGTGCCCCAACGAGCTCTTCTCCGGTAGCGGCGTCCCTGATATGACCACTTATGGTATATCGTTCCTGTGCAGACGCCATAGAACTTATGGCGATTATGATAAAAAGGAAGAAATACTTCATCTTTATTTGCATTCCTGTCGCTCCGGAATGAAAACTGCCATTATTAGAGGCCGTTTGACTTCCATATAAATACCCGTTCAACCGGTGCTGAAATATCGTGTAAATAAAACGAAAATACTGAACGATAGCAAAAGCTTTTTTTACAATGACTTAATACAATATGCGATACTGCGTATACGTAAGTCGGGATTCCCCGTATCAAATTCATGAGAGTTAACAAATTCCAATAATCTTTAAGCATAATCAAGGTCACGATACGCAATAAGTCCCCCGTTTGATGTCACATTTGCACCATGAAATTCAAGCTTAATTCCTCCATCAAAACCAACTTTCATGCTTTCACCCTCCGGGTGACCATAATTTGCCAATCATAAGTGAATGTTATTTATTATATAATAACATGTTATGACAGGTTTACAAACATTTTGTCGGTTAATATGGGGAATGCGGGGCTACTGTTTCTGCTGTTCGGTTCTGATCATGTCACGCAGTACTGCCGCGTCTTCGAAACGCTCTTCCCTGATTGCCGCCTGAAGTTTATCCTCCAGCGACTGGGGCTTCTCCCGGACAAATTCCGATTTGAGGGCTTTCAGTATCGATAGTTCCAGGGAATTTTCGATTTCGGCGGCAAGGTCGTATTCACGGTAGAAATCGAGGATGGCGTCGATACCTTCGTTGCAGTACCGTAATGCTTTTTCGATACCGGTCTTGGTGCTGTCGCGGAGGGAGATTGTCGCCTTTGCCCGCGTGTTCATCATGATGACATAGGGTCGGAATTGGTCGAGCGCCCAGCGATCCATCTCGGTCGACGCATGTTTCTTGACGAAGGAAAACAGCCGCAGGTTGCGTTCGGTGTCGCGCACCACGCGTTTGTAGTCTTCAAGCTTCATGAGGCTCAGGTAGCGGTAGTAGTACTGAACACCTTCATGGCGGAGCTTCTGAAAATCATCGGAATTGAGGGTGAAAAAATCATCCACCTTGCGTTTGTCATAGGTCTCTTGTTCGTGTTTATAGTATTCGAGCCAGGATTCGAATCCCTCGACAACCGTACCCGCAGGATGGCCGTCAATCTCCATCTGAATGATACCCATATCGATGCGCATCTGTATCTTCCGCGTGCCATCCCGGCCGGTGATCATCCGAACGTTAATATCTTCATCAGAATGATACGGCCAGCTGCTGAGAATGTGCCCGATATCGTCGCTCATGATTTCCCCCAATGGCATGCCGCCCGGTCGAATGACCTTCCGCTCAACTGTTGTTCATTAAGATAAATATACATAATTTTTATCATCTGGAAAGCTGAAATTGTGGTGTCGAGATTCTCCGACAGATAGTCTGGTGGATCATAAACAGTTCTTTTCACGCGCCACCGGGTGAAATATGCGGCCAGGCAGTCCCCGGATGCCATCATATAATATCTTGGGTCACCACAGGTCGGTGTTTAATGAAAAATGTCTGCTCCCGATTTGTATCACACATAGAAAAAGTACCTATTCCGCATCAATTTGGTGGAATTCCAACCGCGTTTTTTTTATATTGGGTTTTTAAATTTTACCACAATAACAATTTGACGGGAGGTGTCATGGACAGTTCGTTGTTTGGAATGCCGCTCTCAACGGTCGTGATCGTACTGGGTGTACCACTCGTGATAATCATCGGGCTTGTATGGTGGGGAATATCGTATTCAGCGCCCGAGAAAACCAACGCGGAAAAATGAACGGTAGCCTGGTAACGGTTTAATTTCACGAGGGGACATGATAATGGATGTGCAGGTAACGGCGTCGTGGGTAATAGCGGGAGCATACTTTGTGCTTCTGATCTGGATCGGACTCTGGGCCTCGAAAAAGGTCAAAGATTTTGAAAGTTTCATTCTTGCGGGACGCAATCTCGGATTCTGGCTCTTCACCATTCTCGTCGTGGCATCATGCATGAGCGGCATGACCATTCTCGGCTCGTCCGGGCTTGGATATGTTGCCGGCTGGCCGTCGATCTGGGAGCAGATATTTGTGCCGTTAAGCTGTGCTGTCACCATTTTCCTGTTCGGCTCGAAGCTCCACCGAATCGCGCTGAAAAATAAGTATCTCACACTCCAGGACTACCTCGCACACCGTTTTGAGAGTCCGCGGCTCATCCGGGGGCTCGCCGGATTCGCGGTCTTCTCTGTGTCACTCATTTACCTGGTGGGACAGTATACCGCGGTCGGTATTACTCTGCAGCGCGTGCTCAATATCTCGTATTCTCATGCGGTGATCATCGGGGCGATCATTGTGACCTTCTATGTTTTCATCGGCGGACTGTACGCGGTCAGCTGGACGTCCCTCGTTCAAGGGGTAATCCTGATCGTCGGTGTTCTCGTGGTGGCACCGGTTATCATCTTCAAGGCGGGCGGCCTGACCCATATCAACGAGACGATCGCTTCACTCGATCCCAACATGGTTCGCGCCGCATATCCGCAGATTAATCCACCCGCGGCGGGTTATGCATTCATGACACCGCTGTTCATCATCTCCCTCGGTGTGCTCTTATCGCTCGGCCTCGCATCAGCCCCCCATGTCATCAACAACGTGCTTGCGGCACGACGGAATGTGTACTTCAAGTGGGCTCCTGTGACTGCATTCACCATTTATGTGGTTATTTTCTACCTGATCAAGATAGTGGGTTTCGCTTCGCGGACGATGGTCGAGGACGGCATCATTTCTCTGCCAGCGGGCGTCGCCAATCCCCAGGACTTCTGTTTCATTGTCGCTGTTGAGCAT
>CAYWBT010000061.1:0-14443 GCA_964456585.1 uncultured bacterium | reverse complement strand
ACCCTGCGAGATGGTGCACAGGCCGAGGCGATCAGCTTCAGTTTGGATGACAAGTTCATGATCGTTGAGAAACTCGATGAATTTGGTATCCAGTACATTGAGGGTGGTTGGCCGAATCCCACTAACCAGAAGGATCTTGATTTCTTCAAACACGTTGATGAACTCAGGCTGAAAAATTCCAAAATCACGGCGTTTGGTTCGACGAGGAAAGCATCTAAAATGCCAGATCGTGATGAAATGCTCCAGAATCTTCTTGCTGCAGACACCGAAATCATCACGATTTTCGGAAAAAGCTGGGATTTCCATGTGACCGAGGTGCTCAGGATTTCACTCGAAGAAAACCTCCGCATGATCGAGGATTCAATCGCGTTTCTCGTTTCAGAAGGACGAAAGGTATTTTTTGACGCCGAACACTTTTTCGATGGGTACCGGGAGAATCCGGAATATGCCATGAAGACACTCGGCGCGGCAGAAGCAGGCGGCGCCGAGATTCTCATCTTGTGTGATACCAATGGTGGAATGATCCCCGACATGATCGGATCAATCTGCGATGCTGTTCGCGGTCGGATTACCAATCCCTTTGGAATACACTGTCATAACGATGACGGATTGAGTTCTGCGAACACCCTGGCAGGAATTATCCATGGTGCGGTACACGTACAGGGGACGATTAATGGTATCGGTGAGCGGTGCGGGAACGACAACCTCTGTACCACGATTCCGAATATTGTATTCAAACTCGGGCTTAAATCCATACCGGGCGAGAAAATTAAGGACCTTATGCAACTGTCCCGGTTTGTGTCGGAGGTCGCGAACGAGTCACACAACCACCGTCAGCCGTACGTCGGTGAAAGCGCCTTTGCTCACAAGGGCGGTGCCCATATAGACGGGATTATCAAGAACAGAAGGACGTTCGAGCATATCGACCCGGAAAAGGTCGGCAACCATCGCCGGTTTCTGCTCTCCGATCAGTCCGGATCGGCAACGGTCATGGCAAAACTGCAGAAGGTATATCCCGATCTGAGCAAACGTGGGCCGCGTGTCAAGGCGGTGCTGGAAGCATTGAAAACGAAGGAAAACGAGGGCTACCAGTACGAGGCCGCCCAGGGATCTTTCGAACTGCTCGCTGCCACCATCATTGAAGAGTACCGATTCCCATTCACCCTCTGTGGTTTCCGTGTGATTACCGACCGCCGGAAAGATGGTGTTATGGTAAGTGAAGCAACTATCAGGCTCATTGTCGACGGCGCTGAGGAACATACCGCCTCGGAAGGTGACGGGCCGGTTGATGCGATGAATGGCGCGCTGCGTAAAGCGCTTGAACGTTTCTACCCGTCACTCAATTCGGTGAGGCTGGAAGATTACAAGGTCCGTGTCCTCGAGACAAATGAAGGAACGGAAGCAAAGGTCCGCGTCCTCATCGAATCCACCGACGGTGTCCATGTATGGGGAACGGTCGGTGTATCAGAGAATATCATCGAGGCTTCCTACACCGCGTTGGTAGAGAGCTTCGCATATAAACTTGTTCTTGATATCAGAAAGGGCATAAAAGGAACGTGAGCATACTTGAAAGAAAACGCACCGCCAGGCTCGAAAAGCTTCCGCCCTATCTTTTCGGGAAACTGAACGATGTGAAGCTAAAAATGAGGCAGGAGGGTGTGGATATCATCGATCTCGGTATGGGGAATCCGAATATCCCAACCTCTCCGCACATTGTCGACAAGATGGTCGAAGTTGCGACAAAGGATCCCAAAACCCACCGGTATTCGAGGAGCCGCGGCGTACCGAATCTCCGAAAGGCGATCTGCCGACAGTACTACAATTTATACGATGTCGACCTCGACTGGGAAACGGAGGCAATTGCCCTGCTCGGATCAAAGGAGGGGCTTTCTCACCTCATGCTGGCCATGCTCGACCCGGGCGATACAATCATGGTACCCAATCCGACTTTTCCGGTGCATATTTACGGTGCGGTTATCGCGAATGGGAATGTTGTCGCGATTCCACTCCTCGAACAACGGGGTTTCATTCCCGCAATGGAAGACATCATGCGTGAAATCTGGCCGCGGCCGAAATTAATTTTACTTTCGTTCCCCCATAATCCCACGACAGCGTGTGTCGATCTGGATTTCTGGGGAGAGGTGGTCGAGTTTGCCAGAAGAACGAATACCCTGATCGTGCACGATTTTGCATACGCCCAGATGGGATTTGACGGATACGTTCCGCCGAGCATACTCCAGATAAAGGGAGCAAAGGATATCGCGGTGGAGTTCACAACCATGTCCAAGATCTACAACATGGCCGGGTGGCGTGTCGGTTACTGTGTCGGGAATCCTGAGGTGATCGAGGACCTGTACAGTATCAAGGGCTACTTCGATTACGGTATTTTCACCCCGATACAGGTTGCCGCCATCACGGCGCTGGACGGTCCCCAGGATTGCGTTAAAGAAACGCTGGATATCTATAAAAAACGCCGTGATACCTTCGTTGACGGGCTTGCCAAGATTGGTTGGAATATACCAAGACCAAAAGCGACCATGTACGCGTGGTGCCCGATACCTGAAAAGTATAAAGCAATGGGCTCCATGGAATTCTCGCTGAAACTTCTCAAAGAAGCTGAAGTTGTTGTCTCGCCGGGAATCGCATTTGGAGAGCTTGGGGAAGGTTATATCAGGGTCTCTCTTGTGGAGAATGAACACCGGATCAACCAAGCGGTGAGAAACATCAAGAAATGCCTGTTATAGACATTCGAACGCATATGTTCATGAAGCTATCGTTTGACATTCCAAGGGGGATGCGAACAGGTAACGAACCATTATCGGGTGAAGAACGAGGATTATTTGAGTCACATGGAGGTTTTGATTGAGAAACATTGGAGGCGGTATTACTGCCCCGATCGGATTTAAGTCATCAGCTGTTGCCTGTGGTATCAAGTATGAGAACCGGCCCGACCTTGCGGTGATTACTTCTGATGTCAGTGCTTCATGTGCCGGAGTGTTCACAACAAACAGGATCAAGTCGGCTCCGGTACTGGTTTCACGAGAACATGTGAAGCAGGGTGTGGCTCGGGCTATTATCGCCAACAGCGGCAACGCAAATGCCTGTACTGGTGAAGATGGTATCGAAGATGCCATCGCGATGGTGGGAGAGACGGCGCGGTTTCTACATTGTGATCCTCGTGAAGTTCTCATCGCCTCAACCGGGGTCATTGGCCGTCCCTTGCCGATTAAAAAGATTACTGGTTGTATAGGAAAGGCGGTGAAAGAACTTTCCGCGAGCGGCAGTATCATGGCGGCGAAGGCAATCATGACAACCGATACGAAGCCGAAAGAGTCGGCATGTGTTATCGATATCGGCGGAACAGACGTACGCATTGGAGCGATTGCCAAGGGATCGGGTATGATCTGCCCCGATATGGCCACCATGCTCTGTTTCATTACAACCGACGCTGATATCGAGCCCGCCGCGCTGAGAAGAGCGCTTCGTCAGGCAGTGGAGGCGAGTTTTAACAGTATATCGGTTGACGGCGATATGTCTCCCAATGATACGGTGCTGATACTGGCGAACGGGATGGCGGGGAACAAGAAAATATTCACCCGTTCGAAGGCATTTGAGATGTTCAGCGAGGGCTTAACGGATATCTGTCTAAACATGGCAAAGGAACTCGTGAGGGACGGTGAGGGAGCCACGAAATTTATCACGATTAACATATGCAGTGCTCCGGGAAAAGAGGATGCCCGTCAGATCGGACTGGCGGTGGCAAATTCGCCACTGGTAAAAACGGCGTTTTTCGGTGCGGATCCAAACTGGGGACGTATTATTTGCGCGGTCGGTTCATCAGGTATTGCAGTCGATGAAGCGAATATATCGATTAGAATCAACGATTCGCACATATTTGATAGTGGTCGGCCGATGCCGTACGATGAGCAGCAGCTGCGGAAGGCTATGGCGGGAAAGGAAATTGACGTGACGATCGATATCGGAATGGGAAAAGCTGAAGCGCTCGTTTACACGACAGATCTTTCATACGAGTATGTAAAAATAAATGCAGAGTATACCACCTGATTCAGGAAATATGCCAATGATGTCTAAAAATGTAACGCTGGTACAACCGTCATTAACCATGATCATAAGTTCCAAGGCCCAGGCAATGAGGGCCGATGGTATAGATGTTATTGCTCTCAGTGCCGGTGAGCCTGATTTCCCCACGCCCGATTTTATCTGCGAAGCCGGGATCGAGGCCATCAGAGGGGGCTTTACCCGCTACACGCCTGCTTCGGGTACCAACGAGTTGAAAGAAGCGATCTGTGAAAAATTTAAAAACGACAACGAATTGGACTACCAAACCTCACAGGTCATGATCAATTGCGGCGCGAAGCACAGTGTCTTTTTAACCGTATTTGTCCTAACAAATCCCGGTGACGAGGTTATTGTTCCATCGCCGTACTGGGTTTCCTATCCCGAGATTGTTCGTCTCGCCGGTGGAACACCTGTCATCGTTGAAGGCAAACAGGAGAACAAACTGAAAATCACCCCGGAACAATTAAAGGGTGCCCTGACTGATAAAACGAAACTGCTCCTTCTCAATACGCCGTCCAATCCGACCGGGATGGTATACGGCAGGGAGGAATTGAATTCCCTCGCCGAGGTAATTGTCGAAGCAGGTATTCATGTGCTGTCCGACGAAATTTACGAAAAGCTCTTGTATGACGGGAAAACCCATGTATCGACCGCATCGCTCTCCGAGGCGCTCTCCAGGCTGACAATTACGGTAAACGGAGTATCGAAAGCATATTCCATGACCGGTTGGCGTATCGGATATGCAGCCGGTCCGGAAGAGATAATTCGGGCAATGTCGACTGTTCAGAGCCAGGAAACGTCCAATCCCTGTTCCATTTCACAGAAGGCGGCGCTCGCGGCACTGACCGGTCCACAAGAATTTCTTTCCGAATGGGTCGAGGAGTTTTCGCGGAGAAGAATCTTTCTGATCGACCGCTTGAACGCCATCGAAGGTGTCAGCTGCCAGTTGCCCGAAGGCGCGTTTTATGCCTTTCCGAAAGTATCCGGCCTGTTTGGGAGAAAATTCAAGGATACCGTGATCGACGGTTCTGTTGCGTTGTGCGAATACTTGCTGACTGAACACCATATCGCGCTCGTACCAGGCGCCGGATTTGGTGCAGATGAGCATATAAGGATTTCGTATGCGCTCTCTATGGATCAACTCGAGAAAGCGTTCGACAGATTTGAAAAGGGTGTTCAAACCTTACAGAAATGAAAAAGGAGAACCAGATAGCATGAGTATTTTGAAACTGGGATTACCGAAGGGCAGTCTCCAGAAACCGACGTTTGATATATTAAAAAAAGCCGGCTATCGTGTTCGTCTCGGTGAACGGTCATACCTGCCAAGTATCGATGACGAAGAGATCGATTGTCTCCTGATAAGAGCACAGGAGATGGGACGTTATGTGGAGGACGGTGTCCTCGATGCGGGTCTGACCGGCCAAGACTGGGTGCGGGAATACAACTCCGACGTGGTCGAGGTTTCCGAACTTAAGTACGCCCGCGGCGGATTTGTCGCGGTCCGTTGGGTTGTTGCGGTACCGGAGGATTCTGATATCACCGATATTTACCAACTTGCCGGGAAACGGATCGCAACGGAATTGGTGAATTATTCGAAAAAATACTTCGAAAGCAAGGGAATACCGGCAAAGTTCGAATTCAGCTGGGGTGCAACGGAAGTTAAACCTCCCCGGCTGGCTGATGCAATTATTGATGTCACAGTCACCGGTTCATCGCTCAAGGCGAACAATCTACGGATTATCGATACGATCCTCCAGTCGACAACTGTGCTGATTATGAACAAGGACGCATACAAAGACTCCTGGAAGCGTTCCAAGATCGAAAACATTTCGATGCTGCTCACGGGCGCAATTAACGCGGAATTCAAAGTAGGTCTCAAGATGAACGTGCCGTCCGACATGGTTGAAAAAATTTGCGCGCTCCTTCCGAGTCTGCACAATCCCACGATTTCCCACCTGAAAGATGAAAAGTGGATGGCACTCGAAGTTATAACCGACGAGACGAAAGTCCGCGAACTGATCCCGGTACTGAAAAAAGCCGGGGCAGAAGATATTATCGAGTACCCCCTGAATAAGGTCATCTATTGAAATGTGAGGGAATTTCGATACAATTCGGTCTAGCTGACGCAATACTCATACAGTGCAAATGCTTGTTTCTTCGCCTGATATCCTGTTGCTTTCAGAAGGTACACCCCGCCTGGTTTCATGCAGAGGTGTTCGGGACATATTTTTACCGTAGCATTTTTCACTCCGGCACCAGGCGGAATGTCGCATGCATGATGGGGAGAGAGTTTTGTGATACCAATACTTAACTACCGGGATGTGGAAGATGATCCACGCTACCGGTCGATCCTTGTTCGGGAGCTTTCGTTTGATCCCGTAGTGGAGAACGTGGTGCGGGGCATCATCGAGGATGTGAGAGAACGTGGTGATCAAGCGGTGCTCGATTACACGAGACGTTTTGATGGGATACGACTAGATACCATCACCCGTGTACCCGAACAAACGCTCCGTGAGCTTCATGAAGCGGTCAGCCAGGAATTCCTTACCGCGCTTCGTGGAGCAATTCTCAACATCCGTGATTTTCACCAACGGCAGGTGCAGAATGATATCATGGTGAACAAGGAGAACGGCGTAACCATGGGTTTACGGTATACACCACTTGCCGCTGTCGGTATTTACGTTCCTGGCGGAGCTGGCGCCTACCCATCGACGATCATCATGAATACCGTTCCTGCGCAGGTGGCAGGAGTCGAGAGAATCGTGGCGGTCACGCCTCCGGGTGCATTCAGGGAGAATCCACATGTGGCTGCGGCATTTGTGGAACTTGGCGTTGACGAGGTCTATACGGTTGGAGGAGCACAGGCGGTTGCGGCACTTGCCTATGGGACTGAAAGCATACCCCGTGTTGATAAAATTGTCGGTCCCGGAAATATCTATGTAGCCATTGCCAAGAAACTGGTGTACGGCCAGGTGGATATCGACATGATAGCAGGACCCTCGGAGATTGTTGTCGTCGCAGATGACACGGCGCGTCCGGATTTCGTTGCCGCCGACCTCCTGAGCCAGGCGGAACACGGCAGCGGGATGGAGATGGCTGTTCTGCTCACCCCCTCGCGGGGACTTGCGCAGGCGGTGCAGGATGAACTGATGTGCCAGGTTGAGGAACTCGAACATGCAGAGGATGTGAAGAACGTACTCGACCGAAACGCCCTGATCATTGTCAGGGATCTTGATGAAGCGGCAGAAGCGGTCAACCGCATAGCACCAGAACATCTCGAATTGATGGTCGAGGATTATCATGCGCTTCTTAAAGATGTCCGAAATGCCGGAGCGATATTTCTAGGCGCGTATTCCCCGGAACCAATTTCAGATTATTATGGTGGAACAAACCATGTTCTGCCAACTTCCGGATCTGCCCGGTATGCTTCACCACTGGGTGTTTACGATTTTAAAAAATGTTCGAACGTTGTGGAATATTCAAAAGATGCGGTTCGTGCGTGCTGTACGGCAGTGACCCTGCTTGCCCGTGCCGAAGGTTTCGAAGCGCATGCACGTTCGGTATCCATTCGATGTAAGGAACAGGAATGAACAACGAAACAATCGTTTCCAAAGTAAAAACGAAAATACGGGATCTTTCTGTTTACCAGGTTAAGGCTTCTGACGCCCAGGTGATAGAAATGAACAAGAACGAAAATCCGTACGATATCCCGCAAAACCTGAAACGAGAGATTCTCGACTACGCCATGGAGAGAAGCTGGTCGCGGTATCCGCCGCTCGTTGCATACGATCTTTACAAATCCATCGCCTCGTACACCGGTTGGATGCCAGAAGGGATTGTTGCCGGGAATGGTTCGGATGAGATGATCCTGACGCTCATGCTCACTTTTCTCGAGCCGGGCAAGACGCTCGTCGTTCCCACGCCATCGTTTCCCATGTTCTCGTATATTGCCACGCTAGTCGGTGCAGATACGATAAAGGTACCGCTGAATCCGGATTATACCTACGACTGCGATTTGCTTGAAGAAACCATCTCATGTCAGGGAGATATGCTCATCATTTGTTCTCCCAACAATCCAACCGGTACGCCTTTTCCCCTCGACAGGCTCGAAGGGATCCTGCAAAAAACCAACGTACCGGTCATTGTTGATGAGGCATACTTCGAGTTTTCGGGCACCACAGCGCTAGATTTTCTAAAGGACAATGATAACCTCATTATTTTCAGGACGTTTTCGAAGGCATTTTCGCTAGCAAGCATGCGGGTCGGCTATGCACTCATGGCTCCCGAACTCGCTTGTGAGGTCGGGAAGGTGAAGCTTCCTTTTAACCTCGACTTTTTTTCCATTGCCGCGGCATCCAAGCTGCTTGAACACAGCGATGTTCTTCACAAGGTAATCGAAGAGATTGTGCAAGAGCGGGAGAGGCTTTCTATCGCCATGAAGGAGATTGAAAGAGTTACCGTGTATCCGAGTGCGGCTAACTTCATCCTGTTTAAAACACCGTACGATCCGGGAAAAGTCTTTGAAAGCATACTCGCGGACGGAATACTGGTCAGAAATTTGTCGGCAGACCCTGCACTTGCCAATACGCTCCGCGTTACTACTTCGAAACCTTCCGATAATGAGAAGTTTATCAACGCTCTCGCGCGGGCAATGCGGGATCTTTCATAGGAGGAGGAGAGTCAGGTATGGAGAGAACAGCAACTAAGAACAGGAAGACGAAAGAAACAGAGGTCAATATTTCTCTCGACCTCGATGGGACGGGAGAATCGCACATAGAAACCGGTATCGGTTTTTTCGATCACATGTTAACCCTGTTTGCCCGTCATGGTTTCTTTGATCTCACGATAATGTGCAACGGCGACACGGAGGTTGATTACCACCACTCGGTCGAGGATGTTGGCATCACCCTGGGAGTGGCAGTAAAGGAAGCCGTTGGCGACAAGGTTGGTATTGCTCGGTACGGTTTTTCGTACGTTCCCATGGAGTCCTCTCTTGCCCGGGCGGTCGTGGATATTTCCGGACGGAGCACGCTGGTGTATGATGCATCGCCGTGCGTGGAGAAAATCGGTGATTTCGATATCGAGCTCGTTCCCGAGTTTTTCAAGGCTTTCACCGATAACGCGCGGATTAATCTGCATATTGATCTTATCAAATCTTCGAACGGTCATCATGATGTCGAGGCAATATTCAAGTCGTTTGCCCGGGCACTCAATGCTGCGACGAGCATTGATCCACGGGTACAGGGACAGCACACAACAAAAGGTATGCTGTAGTATTTTTTTACGAAATCAGTTGAATAAATCAACCCCCTGTAAAAATACAGGGGGTTTTTTATATGCCTTTTTTTTAAAGTCAAAAAATACTTTCAAAAGTTGCTTTAGTTTATTATTAATAATACTATTGTATTCGCTTAAATTATGGTTTATACATGCTTCAAGTTAATTGGAGAATTCCATGATTACCATTTGTTACTGAGAGGAGACGGCAATGATTCGTATGGCAAAAATAGGTGTTCTGGTTATTTTGTGTTTTGGCACTGCCGTAACGGAATTTTCACAAACACAAGTTTCAGATTCTTCAGTAATTAACGGCAAAGACCGGAACAACATTCTGATTACTGATCTGGTTTCATATGTTGATTCAAAATACATTAATGAAGAAGATACAAACCTGTGGAAAGCAATTCCCTATGAGACAGAAAATTTTTCAGGTGTAATGATTGGTGATGGTGGAGGACCTGAACCACTACCTGTTAAGATACGACTTGGGATAAAAGGGAAATACCGTATTTATCTGGGGATTTACAGCGGCTATTCACCGCCAAAGATATGTGTAAGTTTAAGTAATGATTCTTCTTTTCAAACAGTGGATCTTTCGGATACTCAATTTAGGGATGATGTCTATGAACGTGGAACACATATATATGAAATACCTTGGAAAGAAGCTGATTTATCTAGACAGGACATACTTTTGAAAGGTACGAAAGGAGAAGAAAGTCCCGGTAATCTACAATCAGCCCTCGCTTTTATACGCCTTAAACCAGTAACATTGCCATCTAAAAAAAGCCAGGCGAAAGATTTTTTCCCACTGACGATAACAAATGACGGACATGGAATTTTTAGCGGGCCATTACATACATGTCCGGAGGATTTGCTGAAAGACTTTGAAAAGATTCCGGATGAGAGCTGTATGCGTATTCTTCTCTGGGGAAACGGATGTGCCGATAACTGCAATTATCCGACAAAAGTTGGTAATTTCTATCCCAATGCAGGCCGTAACTTTCAGAACAGATGGAAGCATAATTGGTCAATGAATATGGGGCTTTGGAAGGAAAAGGGCTGGAACTCTTTACAAGTGTTAAGAGATTACACCAAAAAAAGGAAATGGGAATTCCACGTCTATATCCGTATGGAAGCGTTTGCTGCTCAATTTCCATTTGATCAGCAGGAACATTCAAAATTCTTTTATGCTCACCCCGAGTATCATTGCCTCGACCGCAGAGGACAAAAGGTTATCCGTCTGAGTTATGCTTATCCTGAAGTACAGGAATATATGCTGCGTTTAATAAAAGAAATCTCGGAATATGAGCCTGATGGCGTTTGTTTGTGCTTCATCAGAGGACTTCCGCTTGTACTTTATGAACCTATAATGGTCGAAGGATTTGAAAACAAATATGGTATTGATCCCCGTGACATCTCAGAATATGATCCACGCTGGATGGAATATCAGGGAGATGTTATTACATCGTTCGTAAAAAAAGTCAAAAATGTACTGAGTCCCACACAGCGTTTATCAGCAATTGTTCCGGGTAATGAATTTGACTGTAAAAGGTGGGGATTGGATATTCCCGCCTGGTTACGAGAGAGAATAATAGACGATTTATATCCGACAGGCCAACGTTTCGACCATCGCGATGTACATCGTGACAATCCGGAAAATCTTGATTTTAACTATTTTACAGATTTGGAAGGGCGGAAAAAAATAAGACTCATACCGATGCTGTATCCCTGGAATAAATTCAATGATGATTATGCCGGCTGGCGTGATTTATTGTATGGTTTTCTTGATCGTGGTGCTGACGGTTATGGTGTCTGGGATGCTGCATCCGGCGATATTTTCTCCCGCGTAGGAGAAATAGGATACGAAGCGAAAAGCGGCTTTAACCATCCCGAAGTTAAATTTAGAAAAATAAAGGTTATCAGTGTACAGAAATTTCGTATAGACCGGTATCATATGTTTGAGGTAATATAGATAGTATAAAAATATTTTAATAACTTAGATATTTTTATTAGGTATAATAATATAAAATTTCATGGAGTTATAAATGCTTAAAACAGCCCTGTGTCTTAATAATTATTCAAATAAAAATCTTAGTCGCCGCAAGTATCTGAAAATGATAGCAACAAGTATCGGAGTAGTGGAAATATCTGGATGTGAATTCTTAAAAAAACACGGAAATATTTCTACGGGGCACTTCATCTTATGGCAGCTGCCTCCCCAGACACACACTCAGATGAATAGTTACGTTTTAAAGACATCGGGCAGCAGAATAATTGTCATTGATGGGGGTTGTTCAGGAGACACACTCTATCTTAAAGGGTTCCTTGCAGCCCTCGGGAATCATGTTCATGCCTGGTTCGTTTCCCATCCACACTTTGATCATGTTGATGCTTTAATCGAGATTCTCAATGATCCCGGTCAACTAACGATTGACAAAATTTACGGTTCCCTGCCACCGGAATCATGGGTTGAAAAATATGAATCGTCAGCATTGGTAACTAGTAAACTTTTAAACGAGGCTCTGTCTAGTTCCGGGCATAATTTAGTGGAGCATGACCTTGGACAGGTGATACTCATTGACGGAGTTCAATTCGAAATAATTGGAATAAAGAATTTAGAACTAACCAACGATGCTGATTTTAGCCCCGTTAACAACCAGAGTGTAGTCATGAGGGTTACCGATACATCCAAATCCATACTTTTTACCGGTGATCTTGGGGGTGGGGGTGGTGACAAAATTCTAAACAGTTCGTACCGTGATAAACTCCGCGCCGATTATGTCCAGATGTCACATCATGGTCAGCATGGAGTTTATGAAACGTTCTATCAAGCTGTCAAACCAAAGTATTGTCTTTGGCCGACACCATGTTGGCTTTGGGATAATGACAATGGTGGTGGGAAGAATTCCGGACCATGGTTGACACTTGAGGTTCGCGCATGGATGGAAAAACTCACGGCTCAAAAACACTTCGTTTCAGGTGAAGGGCTTTGCCGTATCGAGTAAAATGTATTGTCTGGAAATGTGATCCGCGAGTATGGGGACAGCATACCACGAAAGCTATGCTGTAGGCGGGAAGCGTACAACCAACTAGTGAATGAAAAAAAAGCCGATGTTTCCATCGGTCTTTTTTTTTTATGTCATTTAGTGAAATGCTGCTACATTTCGACAACATGCAATCGGTTAAGCGCACGGTCGAGCGCTGCTTGTGCTCGGGCAAAATCGATTGATTCTTCTTTGGATTTAAGCCGTTGCTGGGCACGTTTTCTGGCATCATCAGACCGTTCTCTGTCGATTTCACCCGATGATTCGGCAGTGAGGGCAAGGATGACAGCACTATCCTGCTTAACCTCGCAAAAACCACCGGAAATACTCAGGTGGTTTTTCTTGCCGTCTTTTACGTAAGTCACATGGCCGATCTTTAGCCCGGTAAGAAAGGGTGTATGACCGGCAAGCACCTGAAACTCGCCGACGACACCGGGTGCTTCGAACGATTCTATATCATCAGAGACGACCGACCGCTCGGGGGTGATAATCTCGAAATGAAATACGTCTTTTTCCATTATCGTTGATGCTCCAGAATTGTTTTGCCCTTTTCCACAGCCATATCGATCGTACCGACATTAACAAACGCCTGCTCGGGTAGATCGTCGTGTTTACCTTCGATGATTTCCTTGAATCCATTAATCGTATCGGCAAGCTTGACATATTGGCCGGAAAGGCCGGTGAACTGCTCGGCAACGAAGAACGTCTGGCCGAGAAAACGTTCGATCTTTCGGGCACGCATAACGGCTAACTTGTCCTCATCGGAAAGCTCATCCATGCCGAGGATATTGATAATATCCTGCAGATCCTTGTATCTCTGAAGGATATTCTGCACATCGCGGGCGGCTTGATAATGTTCGTATCCTACCACTCTTGGATCGAGAATACGCGAACTGGAATCGAGGGGATCGACAGCCGGATAAATTCCCTTCTCAACGATGGCACGGTTGAGAACAGTCGTCGCGTCGAGATGGGAGAATGTCGTTGCGGGAGCCGGGTCGGTAAGGTCGTCCGCGGGAACGTAAATCGCCTGGACGGAGGTGATTGAACCTTTCTGGGTCGAGGTGATTCGTTCCTGGAGTTCTCCCATTTCGGTCGCAAGCGTTGGCTGATATCCCACCGCGGAAGGCATACGTCCCAAAAGAGCCGATACCTCTGATCCCGCCTGGACGAACCGGAAGATATTATCTATGAACAGGAGCACGTCTTTGCCCTCATCGTCGCGGAAATACTCGGCGAGCGTCAGTGCGGTCAGACCGACACGCTGGCGTGCGCCGGGCGGTTCGTTCATCTGTCCGAACACGAGGGCAGTTGAATCGATAACGCCGGATTCATTAAAATCGAGCCAGAGGTCGTTGCCTTCACGGGTTCGTTCGCCGACACCGCCGAAAACCGAAATGCCCGAATGCTGCTTAGCGACATTATTGATAAGCTCCATGATGAGCACGGTCTTGCCAACACCTGCGCCGCCGAAAAGGCCGATTTTGCCGCCCTTGGGATACGGCTCGAGGAGGTCGATGACTTTAATGCCGGTCTCAAGCAGGTTGGTTTCAATGTTTTGATCGGTAAACGTGGGGGCTTCTTTGTGAATGGGGGAGAGGTGTTTCGTCTTGATCGGTCCCTTGCCGTCGATCGGTTCTCCGATGACATTCATCATGCGTCCGAGTGTTTCCGGACCGACCGGCACGGAAATAGGATCGCCGGTATTGGTGACCGGCATGCCGCGTACCAAACCGTCGGTGGTATCCATGGCAACACAACGGACGACGTTTTCGCCGAGGTGAACCTGTGCTTCTACGACGATTTTTGTCTTATCCTCACGTTCAATGATACAGGCATCGCGTATATTGGGGATCAAATCAGGGGAAAATTCAATATCAACGACTGGACCGATAATCTGAACGATTCTTCCATCACTCATTGAATAACTCCTTCTATGATCTGCGCGTGGTATTTCCGGAAAATAATGAAATTAATTCTAAATAATAATTAATTAACCAATGAAAGTCAAGATGTAATACGAGCTTTCTCGCGCTCAC
>CAYWBT010000060.1:0-14717 GCA_964456585.1 uncultured bacterium | reverse complement strand
AACACCCTCGATGTTGTGGTGAACGGTGGGGCGGTGCCCCAGTACAATAACCATAACGGCATACTCGGCGAAGAATGGGGCGCCTTTGTTACGCTCAATAAGAAAGGGCAGCTCCGCGGCTGTATCGGGCACATTATCGGCGATAGGCCGCTTATCAACACCGTAGCGGAAATGGCAAGAGCTGCTGCGTTGCAGGACCCGAGATTTCCTCCGGTCAGGCCGTCCGAACTCCCGGACATCGAATTTGAAATCAGTGTTCTCACGCCGATCAGAACAATCGATGACATCGAAGAAATCAAGGTCGGCCGTGATGGTATCATAATTACCAGGGGAATGAACCGGGGACTCCTCCTTCCGCAGGTGGCAACAGAATATGGCTGGGATCGCACAACGTTTCTCGAGCATACGTGTGTCAAGGCTGGTCTGCCGCGTAACGCATGGAAAGATGAGGGTACCGTTATCGAGATGTTCAGCGCCGAGGTGTTTTAATACATAACAGTGCTCTGGCAAAGATTGGAAACCATCGAAAATCTGTCCTCTCACGCGAATGCACTTCTTCATCCATATGTTTTTCGATATACCGGTTGTACGGTTTGCAGTGGCGATGGGGCTGATGGTAATTGACTGCTTCCTACCGGCGCAGCCAGAGCACGACCGCGGTTATGCCGTTGAGCACGGCGAGAAAAACGAGCACCGGCAGCATACCCAGATTGGGAACCATGAGAGAGGCGGTCACGAGCGCCCCCACTGATGAGCCGGCAAGGTCAATCCCGTAGATATCGCCTAACCCGGAATCCAGGCGTGTGAGAGACTTCCGGTAGAACGCGTCGGCTGTGGGAAACTGAAAGCCACCCGCGAAACCTGCAATTCCGGTGAGCACGTAAAACCACAGTTCCAGGAACGGGACCTGCCCGGGAAACAGGGAGTGCATTCCCAGTAAAACCACCCAGATGAGCGGAATCAGTGTCATCCCTGATTGTATCAGGGCGAGATGACGTATTCCGGCCCGGCCCTTCTCAACCATGCGCGTTTCCACCCATCCTCCCAGCGCCAGCCCTGCCATGTATGACCCGGTCAGAAGGGCAATCCTGCCATAGAGAAATCCGAAAATCGATTGATAGGCCATAATCGCGAGCACCTCGAGCGATATCTCCGTTAATCCAAGAGAAATGACCGATGCCGCAACAACCCGCCTGAGAGCATTCTTTCCCGGAAGCAGCATGCCGAATACGATCAAGAGGAGCACAAGAAACATGCATCCATAGAGTGACCGTACTGTGACAACGTTTTTAATGCGTGCGGTAATGAGGGAACCATCGAGGTCTCCCTGCACGATGGTTCGTAAAAAATAACCAACCGGCCTGATATCCGAGTTTACCGATGGTGTTTCGACTGCTTCGAGCGATTCCTTGATGAGGTTCATTTTAAAGGGGGACATGGTGTAGGAAAGGAAATAATCACGGACATAATTGGTTTCGATTCCCCGTTCTTTCCGACGGGAAGTCAAGAGCTTCCAATCGAGCGATTCAAGTATGCCGGGCACCGTTCCTGCCAGAAAGCGGCACCGTACCCCGGGTAATTGAATGACGGAGGGGAAAACCATTGCGAGCGTTTTCCGGATCGAGGCGAGGAACAGGGCAAGATCATCGGACAGGTAGTTCTCATCGCCGATCAGCGAAAATCCGAGTATTCCCCTGGGAAGAAGATGTGAGGCGGCCAGTGTGAAAAATTCCTGCGTGTAATACCGGTTTGCGACACCCGATAACGGTGCGGGCATGCTCATGATAATGACATCAAACCGCTGTTGTTTGTCTGCCTGTTCGAGATAGGCGCGTCCATCGGCGATAACCGTTTCAACCTTCGGGTGACGGGCCCATGTTTCTTCAAGGTAGCGTTCCGCAAGGGTGAACAGCCCCGGATCGAGCTCCACGCAGGTTACCCGTTCTATGCCGGGGTATTTGAGCACCTCGGAGATACTTTCTCCCCACCCGCCGCCGAGCACCAGGACGTTTCGGGGATTCTCGGCTGCGAGCATCGGCAGGTGCACCGTATGTTCGACTGACTCCGGATCGGGTGTGCTGAAGAGAACAGATGCATTGGAATAGAACGTTATCTGTTCCTCATGTCCGGTCACCCGGAGCCGGCCGTACCGGGTATCGACTTCCCCGAGCAGCGTTTGGCCACGGTAGGAGTAATCGGTCAAAACATTGTCAACGTGGAAGAATAACGTGGAGAGAGCAAGGGGAATGATAAGCCGTATGAGACCGTACCGTGATCCCCGCCGAAGATGCCAGCTCAGGCTGGTGAGTACTGCGATGACGGATGAGACCATTGCCATCGTGTGGTTAGCGCAGACATGGACCAACAAGAAACTGATAAGCAATCCTGCCAGGGCGGAACCAAACGCTTCCATGGTGTAGGTTCGTCCTGTCGAAGGTGAACCGCGGTACGTGATGGATTTCGAGCCGAGAACGAAGAGGAAGCCGCCGAGGATGTTGAAGGGAAGAAACACGCTGCTGACCATAATGAACTGCAGGTCGAAGGGAACGAGTTCACCGGGGATGAGCCGTGTCAGAACCGGGACATTCCCGATGATGATTACCCCGAGATACCCCAGAAAACCATACCAGGGCAGGAGCTCATGAAACCGGTTGGCGGTGTCGCCGTTTCCCGACAGGAGCCGTCCGCAGAGTATGCTTCCCACCGAAGTCCAGATCAGCCAGAAGAGGAGTGCCACACCGATTGTCAGTTCTCCCCCGCTGAATGTAGCGAGTATTTCGCGGAGGAAGGCAGTTTGGGCGATCAGCGCGATCACACCCAGTATGCAAACGGAAACGTACATGGCGCCAGCGGTGTTTTTCGGGAGAGATGTACCTGTGCACGATTTATAGAACGATCTTTGCTACCGTAATAAACGTAAAAGTTACCAGCCACGCAAGGCTCGTTGTATAGGCGATCATGATGAAAACCCACTTCCAGCCGCCCGTTTCGCGTTTCAGAACACTGAGAACAGCGATACAGGGGACATAAATGAGTATGAAAAGCATGAGGGCGTAACCCGTGAGGGGATTCAGCAACGGGTCGTTTCGGAGAGCACTCTTGAGATTCCATTTCGGAATGTCATCGCCCTCGCCTGGTTCGATAGCGTAAATGGTGGCGAGCGTGGAAACAACAACCTCTTTTGCCGAAAAGCCCGCAAAGAGTGCAATACCTATTTTCCAGTCAAATCCGAGCGGCCTGAGTGCGGGCTCGATGAGTTTCCCGAACTTGCCGGCATATGTCTGCGAGAGGTCGTGGGTTTCGACGGCGACCGGATGGTTGTCGCCGACATCGACGGTTACGGGTGATTGCGGGAATGACATCAAAAACCACATGATGACCGAGAAGGTGAGAATTATCGTACCCGCCTTTTTCAGGTACAACCATGCCCGTTCCCATATATGCAGTATAACACTTCGCAAAGTTGGGATACGATAGGGGGGAAGTTCCATAACGAACGACGTCGATGATGTTTGCACCAGCGAGAGGATCTTCGCAATAATAAAGGCGAGAAAAATACCGACGAGGTAGATGGAAAAAATGACATTACCTGCGTTGTTTGGACTGAAAAATGCACCGGCGATGAGCATGTACACCGGCAACCGTGCACCGCAACTCATAAACGGAATTATAAACATGGTTACATAGCGGTCTCGCTTATTTTCGAGAGTTCGTGTCGCCATGATCGCTGGAACGGAGCATCCGAATCCGACGAGCATGGGAATAAAGGATTTACCGTGCAAACCGACCGCATGCATGACCCTGTCCATGATGAAGGCCGCCCGCGCCATGTAACCGGTGTCTTCGAGAATGGATATGAAGAAAAACAGGATCAGTATGTTCGGGAGAAAGACGAGTACGCCTCCGACGCCTGCAAAGATGCCATCGACGATGATCGACCTGAAGAGATTGTCGGGAATTATAGAGGTCGCCAGATCTTCGAGCAATCTGAAAAAATGCTCGATCCATCCCATCGGCGTTTCCCCGAGCCTGAATGTTGCCTGGAACATGATCCACAGCACGAGAAAGAAAATGGGTATTCCGATCCAGCGGTGTGTTATCACCGAATCGATTTTGTCGGAGAGCGTTTCGGTCGCCTGAATTTGTTCCTCCAGGCACTCCGCGGTAACGCCAGATGCAAAGCCATAGCGACCGGCAGTGACTATGCTGTTTATATCGCGGCCTTCGATCTTTTCAAGGTTTTCACGGATGTTTTCAATTTCTTGAAAATCTTGGTCACTCAGGTTAATCCGAGCTGATTTACGGGCGAATGCTCTGTTGTAATTGAGAAAATTCACCGCCGTCCACCGGAGGTTATGAGGAACCTTGCCATCGATAATACTGACGACCCGTTCGATGGAATGCTCCATTTCATGGCTGTAGTGGAATATCTTCCCAACAGCCGGTGTCTCGCCGTGGACCGCTTTGAGCGCGGTTGAAATAAGCTCGGTGACACCCTTGCCGCGGTTTCCTACTGTCTTGACACAGGGTACGCCGAGGATATCGGACAGGTGCGCTATATCGAGCCGGCTGCCCATCCCCTCGAACTCGTCGTACATGTTCAGTGCAAGCATAACGGGTTTCCCCGTCTCGATGATTTGCGAAACGAGATAGAGATTTCTTCCCAGCTTCGTGGTGTCGACGACAACAATGATGCCGGAAATGCGGTCGGATATGATCTCATGCATTGCGATGTTTTCTTCGAGCGAGAAGGGATTCAGGCTGTACGTCCCGGGGAGGTCGACGAAGGTGACCATGACATCATCAACCCTGACCGTACCCTCTTTCTTCTCAACTGTTACACCAGGATAATTGCCGACATGCTGCCGTGCGCCGGTGATGAAATTAAAGAGACTACTCTTCCCGCAGTTGGGATTTCCTGCCAAAGCGATGACGGTGGCGTTTTGGGCCATGGTGATCTTTCTTTTCTTCTTCTATGAAAAGCGTTGCTGCTTCTCTCCTGCGGATTGCAACCAGCGTATTATGCACCTTGATCTCGACCGGATCTCCCAGCGGGGCTGCACGTACCATTTCGATTTCGGCGCCCTCGATGATACCCAGATCCATAAGCCGCTGCTTGATCGAGGAGGCCGCATGCATCTCGGTGATGACTGCCCGATCGCCGGGTAAGAGATTGTTGATCGTTTTCGCTGTTTCACGGTGAGATTTCTTCACAATTGGCCACTCAATTTTGAACAACACCATTGCCAGAGATCAGTAGGCAATATCATACTAATCGGCTTCGACAGCGATAAGATAAACAATTACAGAATTGTATGCGCATGGATACTTCTTTCCTGCTTTTATGAAAATCGGACAGGAGGCATTCGCATGTGCCGTTCAATCACCGGACTTTCCACCGTTCGAGGGACGGCCAGGATGACATTCCTTTACTCTTGAGGAATCGTTCGCCCTGATATAGTCGGTGAGTTTGTCCAGGGTTTTTACGCTGAGGTCATGCTCGAGTTTACAGGCGTCCTGCTCCGCTGTTGCCACATCGACACCGAGAATATCATGTAAAAATGTTGCAATCAGCTGATGATTTTCGGAAATTTGTGCAGCGCAGGAAGCCCCTGCTTTGGTGAGTTCAATATACTCGTACTTCTCGTGATTGATGAGTCCTTTCGCTTCCAGGTTTTTGAGCGCGCCATTCACACTGGGCATGGTAACACCGAGTTTTCTGGCCACATCCCGCACCCGTACCACCTTCTTGCTCTGCTCAATTTCGTAAATAGCTTCGAGATAGTCTTCCATACTCTCTGTCAAACTCATACTCTTTCTCCCCTGAGGAGCATACCCGCGTATATTAGGAATGCCAAACATTCATAGTATAATCAAACATATGCCCGAATGCAAGTTATTCCTTGGGAAAAACTGCCAGAGCGCGGGAACTCATTCCGGCCGGATAGGACGTTGCCGGTAGAGGCACAGAATGAGTTATCTACGGTGACAGCAATTGCAATCTATAATTGTAACATATAGAATAATATAGGGTAAAAAGGAGAGCTTATGATATTTTGGAGCGTGGAATCGCCATTAATGAAAACAAACCATGATAGAGGATTTTCGCGCCGTTGTCACGGAGAAGGCCGAATCCTATTCCTTGGCTATGAGAATGGGAATGCGTATGGTAAATATCGTTCCTTCGCCCACAGTACTTTGGGGGAGTATCGTTCCGCCGTGGTTTTCCACAATAGCTTTTGTGATCGACAGCCCGAGTCCGCTGCCGATTGAGGATAACTTCTTGGCGTTTGGAGCGCGGAAATAACCGTTAAAAATCATCGGGAGCGCATCTTCCGGTATTCCGATACCGGTGTCGGCAAATGTCAAGACGATTTCGTTGTTTTCCACTCCCAGTTTAATGGTAACCGTGCCGTTGTCGAGAGTGTACCGGATGGCATTCGATACGATGTTTCCAACCATGCGTTCCAGGTAGCTTTGGTTTCCCATGATGAGCGGTATTTCAGTGGCCGAATTTATTTGTATCGAGATATTCTTCTCCTCTGACAAACCCCGGTACATTTCGACTGTTCCGGTGACGATGGGAAGAATATTGAGAGGTTTGAAGTCGATTTTCACCGCATCGATTCTGGTGATTCTTGAGAAATCGAGAATTTTCTGAATCAGGTTCAAGAGGGCATTGGTTCGTTTTGGGATGCGTTCGAGAAATTCTCTGATTTGCGGTGATATTTCATTGCCGTAGACATGGAGTGCCGAAGAAATCATGGTTTCGATAGAAGCGAGCGGAGTTTTCAGATCGTGAACGACCACTTCCATGAAATGTGATTTTTCTGTTTCCAGCCGTTCGGTCTCATCAAGCGCCCGTACCAGATCTTCTTCGCGCATCCGCAGCCGGTCCATGATCGATGTGGCAAAGTATACCCCGATGAACAGTGTCGAGGTGAGTGCGATACATAATCCAAGAATGAACGTCATATTGATATGACAGTCGGGACAGATAAGGGTGTAGTGCTGCAAGAAACCAAGCCATTCGAAGATGGCAATGCTGTTGAAGAGCAGGGAGGCGACCATTGCTTCCAGGTAAGCAAGCGGTTTCGAGAGGAGGATCGATGCGAGTATTGGGTGGAAAAGGTAAAAGAAAACGAAGGGATTGGTTGCTCCTCCGCTGAAATGAAGCATCAGGGTGAGTATGAGAAGATCGCCATTAATCTGGACAATCGTGAACAGGGAAAATTGATGTTTAATGAGACTTTTTTCAGTTTCAGTCTTCGCGAGAACTGTTTTAAGCAGGATAAAGTAAATGACGTTGCTTAAAAAAAGGATGGCAGTGAGCGTCCAGAGCGCACGATAGTGTAAGGTGTCAATGTGCAGAACAGCGCTCGAAATGATAAGCGCGGATGTCACGCCTATTACCGCTATAAGCCGCGTGATCAGGAACCACCATGGCCGCCAGAAAAAACCGGGTGGACGGGTGGTTATTTCCTTATCCTGGTTGTTCTGAATCATATTCATCGCAGAGATCGAGCATATGAGTCGTTATATTCAATTTTACACGGTGACCAACCACGTTTCATTAATCATGATCATCAGTATGAGAAATATATCGGGTACCGTATCGACAACGAGCGGTACGTACACCACAAGAACGTACCTCCTAATATACGACACTTTATCGGGAGATTATACATTTTTCACCCAAATCTTCGTACACAGCCTGGTGTGGGCGTTCGCGAGAACGGCCACGAACATGGCGGTTCCTGGGTAACAAAATGCAGATGTCAGGTACCTCGCGGTATATAAATCTTCTTCCCCCCAAGTGCAGGATTTCCCCCCATCACCCGTGCTTGGCCGGGTCACGTCGTTGTTCGGTTTTTTGATTCGGTAAGCAAAGCGGTATGGATATGCCGACGCGTACAGATGATACGGGAAGATGGTGCCATGTTCTTTCTGGTCGTGTCGGGAAAAATTGAGGGATGCACGGTGAGGCGCATCCCCCAATAGTCTGTATCGACAGGCTGTTACCAGGCAAAAAGTGTCTCAAAGAAGAGAACGTTGTTGTCCAGCTCTCCCCAGCCTTTCGTGTCGTCGGTTGTCTCGCCGTTGATCAGCCCTTCGAGTCTCAGATGGATACGGGGACGGATTTTGTACACGGCGGAAACCATGGCGGAGTTCATATCCTGCAGTATATCGTCATAGGTCACCATGCCATAGCGGGCATACAGGCCGATTTTATCCTTTTCATAGCCTACGAGCACCTCGGCACCCATGTGGTCGAGATCTTCAATGGCAGCGCCAGTGTTAACCTGTGTCTGAGCCATGGTCGCCTGAACCTGTCCGAGAAGGCCGTTCTCCAGCTTGACCTCTCCATCGACACCGAAACGGCTCTTGGCTCCCTGAGTGCCTTCTTTTGGATCGCTCATGTAGACGTTGGCGCCGACATTGATGGTATCGTTTTTGTATCCGAGCCTGCCGCTGACCGCGATACGGTCGAGGGTGCTGTTGTCGGTGTCACGGTCGCAGATGGGGATGGCGAAGCTGTCGCCTATCGGGAAATCGGGAAGCCGCCGTGATCCGAACGAATAGGGATTGATGATGGCGAGCGCAATCTGCCATTTACCGAAATCGGAGAACGTCTGGATACCGCTGACCCGCAACTGGGTGAACGCCTCGCTGTAGAGCGAGTAGTCGGAGGTGCGTCTCCTGCTGTAGCCAGGTGTCTGGCCGTAGCAGAAATTACGGCCTTTACCGATTCTCATACGGAAGTTCCAGGGAAGGCGCTCGCTGAGGTTCCAGTTCAGGTAGGCGCTTTCCATATAGAGTCCGCCCTGGCTGGCAGGTAATTGGGGATGTATGTAAATTTCAGTTAACCAGTCGAACTCGTTGTCGATTTTCTCTCTGAACTGGATACCATACCGCTCGATTCTCGACGTGTAATTATTATTCGACAGAATCTGTCGGGCCAGTACGAATCCATGAGTCTGAACCTGGGCCTGGACGATACCCGCCATACCAAGACAGACTGCCAGAAGAACAAAGGATACAATCAATTTCTTTTTCATTTTTCTCCTCCAATGTGGTACTGAAATCTTGACATTTGGCCATTTTTCAAGCGACAATGTTCTTCTTTTCAGTTTCCTTCCCTCTACCTCCTTTCCTGTTTCGTTTATGTCAGAGCTGAGTTACCTGTTCGTGCGATAGTATTCTGATGTTCTTTTCGCCGAGCACCTTTATCGCCGTTTCAATATCCTCGATGCGAAATATTATCACCGCGTTATTGGATGATTTTTCCACGAATGCGTACATGTATTCCACATTGATTCCCGTTTCGCCGAGAATATCGAGGACATCGGAGAGGCCGCCGGGCTTGTCGGCGACTTCGACAGCGATCACATCGGTCTCCGAAAGGGTGAAATTGTCACGTTTCAAGACATCGCGTGCTTTTTCCGGATTATCAACGATGAGCCGTAAAATACCATAATCACTGGTGTCAGCGAGTGACAGTGCCCTGATGTTTATGGTGTTTTTCCCGAGTACGTCGGCGACTTCACGCAGGCGTCCGCTCCTGTTTTCTATGAATATGCTGATCTGCTTGACTCTCACAGTACCATCCCTCCCTATAGCTTTCGGTGATCAGTTACTCTTTTTGCCTTGCCAATCGATCGTTCGATCGTTTTCGGCTCAACCAATTTAATCTGGGCGGCAATGCCGATAACCGATTGAATTTCGTGGGCAATTTTTTTACCAAGAGATTCGAGCTGCTTTATCTCATCGGAGAAGTAACGCTCATTGACTTCAACCTGAATCTCAAGCCTATCGAGCGCTCCCGTGCGGTAGACGTTGATGTAGTAGTGAGGTTCCGTCTCCTCCATGCTCAATAGCACACTTTCAATCTGAGTCGGGAATACGTTTACACCCCTGATAATGAGCATATCGTCGTCACGCCCCCTGACTCGCTCCATCCGTGTGTGCGTTCTGCCGCACGGGCACGCATCATTGAAGAGCCGGGTGATGTCGCGGGTACGGTAGCGCAGTACCGGGAATGCTTCTTTGGTGAGTGAGGTAAATACCAGTTCTCCGACTTCGCCCTCGGGAAGCGGTTCGAAGGTTTCGGGATCGATGATCTCGGGGTAGAAGTGGTCATCGAAGACATGCAGCCCGTTCTTTGCCTCGCACTCCGACGAAACACCCGGCCCGATCACCTCGGTTAATCCGTAGATATCGATCGCGGAAATATCGAGATTCTTTTCAATATCCGCCCGCATCTCCTCGGTCCAGGGTTCGGCACCCAAGAGACCGCACCTGAGCTTGAGCTTCTTGACATCGATATCCAAGGACTCGGCAACTTCGGCGATGTTGAGCGCATACGAAGGGGTGCAGGTAATGTGGGTCGATCCGAAATCCTGCATCAGCATGAGCTGGCGTTTCGTGTTTCCGCCCGAGATGGGGATGACGGTGGCACCGATTTTTTCCGCACCGTAATGAACACCGAGACCGCCGGTAAAGAGTCCGTATCCGTAGGCATTCTGAACAATGTCGTTGACTCCGCAGTCACCGCACGCCAGGGTTCTCGCCATGACCTCCGCCCAGGTATCGATGTCGTTCCTGGTATAACCGGCGACAATCGGTTTTCCCGTTGTCCCCGATGAGGCATGGAGCCTGATAATCTCGCTGAGAGGACGCGCGAAGAGTTTGAAGGGGTAGTTTCCCCGCATGTCGAGCTTGGTGAGTGTCGGGAATTTGGATAGGTCGGAAAGCTGCTTGAAATCGGAAGGTTTGATTCCTTTCTTCTGAAAGGCATTCTGATAGAATGGGATCTTTTCAGAGACATACTGAATGACATTTCTGAGCCGTTCGAACTGAAGTTTCCTCCGTTCACTGTCGGGCATGGTTTCGTATTTCTTGTTCCATATCATAAGCTTGTACCCCCCCTGGTTCTCACTTCTTCCGCTCAATTTACGGCGGAATACTCTATCTTTATTGGCTCGCTGCTTCGTAGCCGAGATTGAATGCCTCAATATTAACAGCAAGAAATCTTTGGGGAACCCGTTTCCTGATAACCTCCAGCCATAACTCCCGATCGATATCAAGGAAGGAAGCGAGCGAGGCAAGCATCACCACATTTGCCGCTTTCGGCGTTCCCGCCTTTCTGGCCAGTTCCTGTGCATCAACCACGATCAGGTTGAATCCGAGTTCGCGGATTCTCGATTCGGTGTTATCTGGATATGTTCCCGATCCCATCGAGACTGTTATGGGAATAATTTCCACATCGTTCATGAGTATGGTTGCACCGTTTCGAAGAAGATCGCATGAGCGCAATCCCTCGACTTTCTCAAAGGCGAGCATGTAGTTTCCCTGTCCGCGCTCAATCAGCGGCGATTTAACCGTTTCTCCAAAGCGAACATGACTCGAGACACTTCCTCCTCGCTGCGCCATGCCGTGCACCTCGCTCTTGCGGACATCATACCCGGCAAGCAGTGCCGTTTCACTCATGATTTCTGATGCGAGAATGATACCCTGTCCGCCGACACCCACCATAATGATGTTACCTGTTGAATGTGCTGCATGATCCATGGAGTGGTAACCCCCGTTTTATAAATAAAGTTATTTCATACCCGACCGCTTTGCCCGATAAAGCTCAATCGCCCTCGATCGGGATGATGGCATTGAAGGTGCAGACCTGGCGGCATATCCCACAACCGTAGCACATACCCCTGTTGATCAGTATGGTATCTTCTTTCTTGATGATCGCCGGGCAGCCAATCTTGAGGCAGGCATAACACTTTTTGCATGCCTCCTGATCAACTACCGAGAGGGCAAAATCGGCATCGCGTACCTTGAGCGCGCAGGCCCGCTTGGCAATAATGACCGATGGTTCCGACAGGGCGAGGCACGTCTTCATGGCCTCGTCGGTCTGCTCAAGATTGTACGGATCAACCTCGTACACGTGCTTGATACCGAGCGACCGAGCAATTTCAGCGAGATCAACGGCATGCGTCGGCTCACCCTTGATTGTGAACCCGGTTCCGGGATGATCCTGGTGGCCGGTCATGGCGGTCGTTCGGTTGTCCAAGATGCAGGTGATAACATTCGCCTTGTTATAGACCGTGTCCATGAGCCCGGTTAATCCCGAGTGTAAAAAGGTGGAATCACCGAGTGCTGCAATGACTTTTTTACCCGGTTGATCCTCGAATGCTTTGGCAAATCCGATTCCTCCGCTGATCGAAGCGCCCATGCAGATGCACGTATCCATCATCTCGAGCGGTGGAAGCACGCTCAGGGTGTAGCATCCGATATCTCCGGTCACGAAAACCTTGTTCTTCCGCGCGATATGGAAAAATCCACGATGGGGACAGCCGGGACAGAGGACCGGAGGACGCATGGGGATCGTGTCATCCGCTGTCAGGCGCGTTGGCGAAGGCTTCTCGCCGGTCAGTCCCTCGCGGACCAGTTCGGGATTCAATTCACCGCAACGGGGAAAGACCTCCTTGCCGGTCACCTCGATTCCGAGCGCCCTGATTTGATCTTCAAGGTACGGTTCCAGTTCTTCGATGACAAAGAGCTTCTTGACTGATGCGGCGAAGGTGCGGATGAGTTCTTTCGGGAGTGGGTTGGTCATACCGAGGATAAGGAAGCTTGCTTCGGGCACAATTTCCTGCGCATACTGCGAAGCCACCCCGGAAGTGATAATACCGATATCTTTCGAGCCGCTGATCATCCTGTTGAACGGTGATTTTTCCGAGAGTTCACTGAGGCGGAGTGTCCGCTCTTCCACCTGGACGTGCCGTTTCCGTGCGTGTCCCGGTATCATGACATATTTACGGGTGTTCCGTTCAAAAGTGCGCGTCTCAACTTCCGTGCGTGTGCCTAAGTTGACCGGGCTTTTCCCGTGGCTGATACGCGTAGTCAGGCGCACCAGAACTGGCGTATCGTACTCCTCGGAGAGGGGAAACGCCTCCTTAGTCATGTCCAGCGCGTCTTGGCTGTCAGCCGGTTCGAGCATGGGTACTTTTGCAAAGGGCGCATAGAAGCGGTTATCCTGTTCGTTCTGGGAAGAATGCATGCCGGGATCATCGCAACAAACAACCACGAGACCGCGGCCGATGCCGGTATAGGAGAGGGTCATGAACGGGTCGGCGGCGACATTGAGCCCAACGTGCTTCATTGCAGCGATTGCGCGGACACCGGCGATCGCCGCATTGCCGGCAACCTCGAGCGCGACTTTTTCATTCGGCGACCATTCCGCGTATATTTCATCATAGAGAGCAATGTTTTCAAGTATTTCAGTGGATGGTGTGCCCGGATATGCGGCAGCGACCTTCACCCCGGCTTCCCATGCGCCGCGGGCCACCGCTTCATCTCCGGTTAATAGTACTGTGTCTGACGCCATATTTTCTCCCGAGAAACCTGGTGATTGTCAATTCCACAATGACATAATAATATCGATGAAATAGTAGGTAAGTCAAGTATTTTTAAGTTATTCTGCTGAAAACGAAATTTTCCGGTAGAATACCGATACTAAAAGGTCGTACCGGAAGGAATGATTGCATTTTTATAAACGACTATAATTCCATCACTTACTTCATAATTATTAAAAATACCATTATCCACATTTTTTTCGTTAACCAGTCGTACATTATCCCCGATCCGGGCATTTTTATCGATAATGGCGTTTTCGATAACAGAATTTTTCCCGATGCCGACGACAGGAGAGCCGGCCATCTGGTTTTCTCGTATCTCATCGAGTGTCTGGTAGAAATCTGCCCCCATCATGATGACATTCTTCAAGCGGGTGGCAGCACTTATTTTCGAACGGATTCCTATGATCGACCGATCGATGATGTCGTTTTCAATAATACCGCCTTCACATATAACGGAATCGTTCACCTGGCAACCAATGATTTTACTTGCCGGAAGATATCGTGCCCGTGTATAGATGGGTTTGTCCTGATTGTAAAGATCGAATGCGGGAAATGGATTGGTCAGGGCAAGGTTCGCATCGAAAAAGGCCCTGATCGTTCCAACATCTTCCCAGAAACCGTTGAATTTATAGGCCTTGACCCTGACATTCTCGATGGCGTAGGGAATAACATGTTTCCCGAAATCATCGCCAGTCTCATTCGAGAGGAGCCGGACGAGCATACCGCGTTTAAAGATATAGATACCCATGGAACCCAGGTAGGGTCGTTCACTGTCACCGGTGTTGGATTCGTGACCGATCAATTCATCCTGTGCGGGTTTTTCAAGAAAGTTCACGATGGTGTTGGTGTCGTCCGTCTCCAGTATGCCGAAACCTTCGGCCTCCCTGGGCAAAACCGGCTTGACCGCCACGGTGACATCGGCATCTGTTTCCCGGTGGTATTCGAGAAAAGGCGAGTAATCCATCTGGTAGAGATGATCTCCGGCGAGGATGAGGATTTCATCCTTGTCCTGTGCGCGAAGGTGGGGTAACTGCTGTCGTACCGCATCAGCCGTTCCCTGGAACCACCGGTCGCTCGACAGTGTCTGCTGGGCGGCGAGGATTTCAACGAATCCGCGCGAGAACGAATCGAATTTATAGGCGCTGTTGATGTGTCGGTGAAGGGACACAGAGTTGAATTGGGTGAGAACGTAGATACTTTTGATGCCGGAGTTTATGCAATTAGAAATGGGTATGTCGATGAGACGAAATTTCCCGGCGATCGGCACCGCCGGTTTCGCCCTGAGTTTTGTCAACGGTT
>CAYWBT010000059.1:6096-14719 GCA_964456585.1 uncultured bacterium | reverse complement strand
GAGCGACACATCCTGGGTGGCGCCTCTATCGATCACGGATTCGGGCGTTCATTTCCTTACCATCGAGGCATTCTCTTTCGACCGTTCACTGAAACGGATCGAAGGCGTAAGTTCATGCAGCTTCACCATGCTCACAACCTCTTCCCGCGCCACAGTTCCCTCCCCCGATAACCGGCTTGTCATGCATGTTCCGTCCGGCGCCCTCTACCGTCCGGCACCTGTTGAGGTTGCCCGGGTGCCGGTGACTGCAACGAACGGGCTTGTCCAGGTGACCGATGGATATCAGGTAACCTTTGGGGATGCACCGGTCAGGAACCGCGTCAAGGTTAACCTGCGACTCGATGCCGCACCCACGGCGAAGGCTGCAATCTACCGCCTGAACGGGGAGAACGGGAACAAGAACACGTGGCGTTTTGTCGAGAGCGAGAGAAAAGGTTCGGTCGTATCCGGCCCGCTCTATGGATCATGTGTACTCGCCGTTTTCGAGGACGTCACGAGCCCCACCATCAGGTCGCTTACTCCGAAACCTTCCAGCACGATATCGTCGCGAAAACCGCTCCTCATGGCCGAAGTATGGGACAAGGGATCGGGGATTGGAGGATCGGACAGCTTTAACCTGTCGATCGATGGAATAACGGTATACGGTGAATACGATTTCGAGGCTGATACCATCAAGTACACGCTCTACAACGATCTCTCACCGGGCAAGCACGTGGTACAGCTCAGGGTAACAGACCGGGTGGGAAACAACCGGTCGCGCGAGTGGTCGTTCACAGTCGCCAAATAGCGTTGCCGGCGAACCGCATCATTTTATTCCTTCCCTCTCCACGTCAAAAGGTCCGTACGGACGGCACTGAAGAGCACGATCCGTCCATTTCCCTTTCGTTGATACCGCACGGGAAGCCGCCCGATATTTTTTTTTAAAACCGGGGTAATGCTTATGCCAGGAAAACCGCAAGAACGATGGCAAGAATATAGACGCTGGTGAACGCT
Source organism: uncultured bacterium (assembly GCA_964456585.1). GTDB lineage: Bacteria > Latescibacterota > Latescibacteria > Latescibacterales > Latescibacteraceae > Latescibacter. The sequence goes on along the minus strand of CAYWBT010000059.1, from coordinate 13,726 downwards.
CCGCCTTCCAACCGTGACACCTGTTTTCCGGTGATCGCGATGGGTAACAAGATAATGGCGAGCAGCAGCATCAGGGGAAGTCCGACCCAGAAAAGGTACCGGTCGGGTGAAATATCGTACGGTCGTATCGAGGCGCTTGCCCCGATGACGAGGAGGATATTGAAAATGTTCGAGCCGACGATATTGCCCACGGAGATGTCGGCCTGATTTCTCTGGGCAGCGACGATCGAGGTTACCAGTTCGGGCAGCGACGTGCCAAGTGCGACAACGGTGAGGCCGATGATTGCTTCACTCACCCCGAATTTCAGGGCGATTTCACGAGCGCCGTCGACGAAAAACATGCCGCCGAAGCCCAATCCGGCAACGCCGATGCCTGCAAGGAGAAACAGTATTCCGTAGGATTTGCGGGCGGTTTCATCGTCAACCTCCGTCTTGGAAGATGGACTTTTAAAGCAGATAAAAAGATAGTAGGCAAAGAGAACGAGAAGAACCAGCGCGGTAAAACGCCCGACGCGCATGTGGTAGCCGATAACACAGGTAATGGCGGAAATGAAGATGAGAAACGGAAGCTCCCGGCGGAACAGGGAACGGTTCACCACAACAGGTCGGATCAGGGCGGTCATACCAAGGATGAGGGCGATATTGGCGATATTGGAACCAACGACGTTTCCGAAACTGACGTCACCCGATCCTCTGAGCGCCGCGGTCAGGCTCACGGCGAATTCCGGGGCGCTTGTACCGAAGGCAACCACGGTCAATCCGACGACGAGAGAGGAAACGCCGCTCTTGAGGGCAATTCCTTCGCCTCCGCTCACGAGCATATCGGCGCCCTTGACCAGGATGATAGCGCCTGCCAGTAACTTTATAACAGGAATTAACACGACAGTTTCCTAAATTTACAGTGGGTACTCCGCATGGAGTCATATAATACCACCTACCTGTGCACCTGTCCAAATAAAAAATCATCTGATTGCCAGAGAAAACCTGTTTTTCCTCTCAGGCAACCGGCGGTACGAAACGGGGAAGGGCGAGAAGAGAGAAACGGTTATGAACTACTCCGGATCCTGATCGTTCGCCGGGAAAGCAGTGAGAATTACCCGGTAAACGTGAACGAGAACTACCCGGTGAGTGAAAAACTACTCATCTTTGAAATGTGTGCAGATTCCCGTCTCATCGGGACAGGAATCGAAACGCGAGCAGAAAAAACAGCATAACTTATCTCTGCCGGGAGGGAACGGGCAGTAGTCTCCCCCCGCGCAGTGCTTGCCATTGAAAAGAAACGGGCACGAGTGCGCCAGAAACAGAAACTTAGTCATTGGTGTCGATGTAGTGTAAGACATAGGGAATATATACGTTTCAATGAAACGACATCGAACGGCCAGGGAGTGTCCCCGGATGAACAATCGATAATTCTTTCTATCTATAACATAACTGTTTTCACTTGAAAACTATTCGCGTTTTTACTACCTTACTATTTATTCTTTCCCGGGACCATACGGCTCGTTTTTTTCAAAACATACTATATCCGGAGTGTCTGCCGTATCGTACTATACCGGTGCGCGGCTATCAATTATTGTTTAGAACATTTCAAATACAGGTGGACTATACTCATGAAAAAGAGATTCGCTCTGGTTGGTTGCGGAAATATAGCAAAAAAGCATGTCCATGTTATAGAAAATTATATCGATAACGCGGAAATAACCGCCCTCTGTGATGTCGTCCCGGAAAAAGCGCAGGCGCTCGCGGAACAGCACAACATTCGGGCATTCGATAGTATCGAACGCATGATGGCGGAAGCCGGGGATAAAATCGACATTGTTACCATCCTGACCCCGAGCGGCTGTCACTGTGAAAATGTCATGGAACTGGTTCACTACGGCAAACCGCTCGTGGTGGAGAAACCCATAGCCCTCCGCCTCGACGATGCCGACCGTATCATTCGTGAATGCGATCAGCACGGCGTCAAAATATTCGTTGTTCACCAGAACCGCTACAACACGCCCATTACAAAGGCCTGGGAAGCGCTTACCCAGGGACGGTTCGGCAAGCTGGTGCTCGGGACGGTTCGCGTGCGCTGGAAACGGGACCAGGCGTACTATGATGCAGCCGACTGGCGCGGAACCTGGGCGTATGACGGTGGTGTCATGACCAATCAGGCGAGCCACCACATCGACATGCTCACCTGGTTTATGGGAGATGTGGAAAGCACGAAAGCCATGGCGACGACCCGCCTTGTCGATATCGAATGCGAGGATACGGGCGTTGCGCTCCTCAGGTTCACCAGCGGCGCCTTCGGGATCATCGAAGCCACGACGGCAACCCGCCCGAAAGACCTGGAAGGTTCCATCAGCATACTCGGTGAAAAGGGCAGCGTGGTCATCGGCGGCTTTTTCATGAACGAGCTCGTGACCTGGGAATTCGAGGATCACCAGCCCATCGACGATATCATCATGGAACAGTACGGGAAAAATCCCGACGCTTGGGGATATAATCTCGGCGAGTACCTCAAGGGTGTCATCGCATCCCTGGAAATTGAGAGGGCGGGACTGGTCGACGGTATCGAGGCACGAAAGTCCCTCGAGCTGATCAGCGCCGTGTACGAATCAGTTGAAACAGGCCGCGAAGTATCGCTCCGCTTCAAACCGAAACGATGCAGGTTGGGTATGATCTGAGATCCCTCCTGTATTGATTCGACGGCATGATGTTCTTATGCCAGCACACGTCAACATCGAACTTCTTAGAAACGAGGAACCAATGAATATTCCCCTGGTGGACCTGAAAACACAATATCATAACATCAAGGATGAGATCGACACAGCGATTTCCGGTGTGCTCGACACGTGCGCGTTTATCGGAGGAAAGGCATTCGAAAAGGATTTTACCGCCTACTGCGGAGTCAGGCACTGTGTCGGGGTCGGTAACGGAACCGATGCCCTGTTCATCGCCCTGAAAACCTGCGGTGTCGGTGAGGGCGACGAGGTCATCACTCCTGCGAATACCTTCATTGCGACCGCCGAGGCGATTACCATGACCGGCGCCCGGGTGGTCTTTGCCGATATCAATCCCCGAACATACAACATCGATGTGGTCAGGCTCGAGGAAAAGATTACCGATAAAACGCGGGCGATTCTCCCCGTTCACCTCTTCGGACAGCCGGCCGATATGGAGCCGATTCTCGCCATCGCCCGTAAACACGACCTCATCGTCATCGGTGATGCCGCACAGGCACATGGCTCCGCCTACCGTGACAAGCCGATTGCCGCACTCTCTGCAATGACCTGTTTCAGCTTCTATCCCGGCAAAAATCTTGGCGCGTATGGCGATGCCGGGGCGATTGTAACCGATGATGACGATCTGGCGGTGCGGGCGCGCATGCTGGCAAATCACGGCCGCATGGACAAGTACAACCACCTCGAAGAGGGATATAACAGCCGCATGGACGGTATCCAGGCGGCGGTTCTTAAGGTCAAGCTGAAGCATCTCGAATCGTGGACGGAAAACCGCCGGAGAAATGCATACCGCTACAACGAGCTCTTGCATGACCTTGACATGGTTACTCCGGAAGAAATCGATGATGTGCGTGCGGTGTACCACCTGTATGTGGTGCGCGTCGATCCGGACAGGCGGGCACAACTCCAGGAATTTCTCAAGAGCAACGGGATTGCCACGGGTATCCACTACCCCATCGCGCTGCCGTACCTGAAGGCATACGAGTACCTCAATCACGTCGAGAACGACTTCCCGGAGGCCCTCAAGGCATCGAGGGAAATTCTCTCGCTTCCGATGTACCCGGAACTGGAAGAACGACAGATCACGTACATTGCGGAAAAGATACGTGCATTCATGCGCTCATGATGAGCAAACTCAGCTTTCCCTGAGCAAACCGATCGGGGCGATTGAACGCCGCGTTCCCGCTGCACACTAATATTTTCAATCGCCGCCGCTCACCTGCAGAAAATGAAGCGCTGCCGTTCTCATGGTGGTCGCCTGGGCACGCGCAACGCTTTCATGACCTCTATCGAACCGCCTTGTATCCCTTCATTGTCAACCAGGTTGGCATACCGCTGCCAGTGATTTTAAATAAAGCATACGGTCGGAGAAATATCAGATCCGTCCGGGAGCAATATGACCTATGAGAGAGAATAACGTCGGTAGTAGGATAAGGTAAGGGATCAGTAGTTGCACATGACTTTTAATGTTTTCATGTGTACTGACCCCTCACCTTATTAGGAGGGTCGTGGAACAGAATGCTCCCTGTTCCATTACCTTGTACGTTTTGCCCCGAGAAGGGTTTCATTTTTTGTTTGTACAGGTAAAAAAGGGGTACGGATTCCTGTGGTAGCCACACGGGGGAAGAAAAAAATCTGCAGCAGATGACACGAGGAACCCGTGGTCGATATAAACACAGTGAAGTCGAACACTGCTGTGTGGTTCAGTAAACGGGGAAACGGGAATCAGTACCGCTACACGATATCGAGCGACCTGATACGGTACAAAAGGTTGTCGATCTGTTCATTGTTTTTACGCATTTTTTGTGTAAGATCCTTGATAATATTCAGAAGAATTTTGATATAGAGATCGGTATCGGCCTTAAACAGGGAAAACAGTTCCTTCTTGCTGAAGCTGAGAATGATACAGGGGGAAACTGTCAGCACATCTGCAGAACGGGGTTCCCCGGTGAATATACCCATCTCACCGACAACACCTGCGGGGATAACGTTCTGGAGCGACATTCCCGAAGCGAACTGGATGTTGATCTCCCCCTTGAGCAGAACGAACATGGATGTTGCTTCCCCGCCGGCATGGTAGATGAATTCGTTTGACGGGACTTTTTTCATGGAGCAGATAGTGAGAATTTTTTTTAGCTGGGCGTCAGTCAGTCCCCTGAACACCGGTACGCCCTTGAATCGCTGGGTGATCCGATCCATATCCTGATTGGCGGCACGACGGTCATTGTTATCTCTTCGATCGTTCGATATGGTAATTTCTTCTTTGCGGCGGTCAATTCCTGACCTGCGGGAGTGAGTCATCGAATTATTCCTTTCCTGGTATCCCCCACAACATTCGGTGGTGAATAAATAAGATGTATCTTATTTTCTCTGCCGTAATATAGCACAAACTTTTTCAGTGAATCAAACGGGAACTGAAATTATAAAATAGGGATAACGGGCAAGAACTGCAAAAACTTTTCATGATTATGAGGAATGGCGAAACGCAAATATTCCTTTCTCATGATCTCGGGAATGTAGTATATTCCGGCACAGAAAGGGGAGGGAAGGTATGGTATGGCATACGTTTAAGCCCCTATTCCCCATATAAAAATCCGTAAAAAGCTTGCATAATATGTCATAAAAACTTATTATATAATTAGTTACATGCGCTTATTACTGACATATTCTGGTCACCCGGAGGGTGAAAGCATGAAACAACACAAGAAAGGATCCGGCCATGGAAACCTCTACCCGCAGATGTTTTATGAAGAATATTGCTATTGGAAGTGCTGCGGTTGGAATTGACATTTCTACTCATGGATTGTTACCACAGAATGTTTATTCTGCCGAAACGCAAGAGACACCCCGTATTGCATACAGGCAACTTGGTTCCACCGGGTATAAAGTGAGTGAAATCGGAATGGGATGTATGAATATGCGTGATCCAGAGCTTGTTCATGCTGCCATCGATAGCGGTATCAACTATTTCGACACCGCTCACGTGTATATGAATGGCCAGAATGAGATAATACTTGGCCAGGTCATGAAAACAAAACGTGACAAAGTATTCCTCACTACAAAGATCGGACGCCGGGGGAAAGATAATCTTGCGGGTGAAATAGAAACCTCCCTGAAACGCCTCCAGACAGACCATGTCGATCTTCTGTTAATTCATCATGGTGGTGACACGGTCGAGAGTATCCTGGATGAAGACTATATGAAAATACTTACCCAGGCCAAGGAAAAAGGACAGACACGGTTCGTCGGTTATTCAACCCACAGTTCGGATCCGGAAACGTTCAAATCGGCAATAAAGTGCAAGTTTCATGATGCTATTCTGCTTTGTTATAATTATGAATCTCCGGCGAGTTTAACCAAATCCATCCAGGATGTGAGAGCCGCGGGTATTGGTGTGATCGGTATGAAAAACCTGCTCAACTTCAACACCAGGCCAAGGAAACCTCTCGAAGATATACGCGAGGACAAAAACAGTCCGGTCACATACGCCCAGGCGCTTCTCCGTTGGGTGCTTTCCAATCCTTCAGTGGATACCATTATCCCCGGCATGACATCGTTTGAGCACCTCGCTGAGAATCTTGCGGTTATGGGAACGAAACTCGGTTATGAAGACCGGCGTCAGCTTCATCGATTCTCCAGGAACGGCCGAGGGGACCGCTGCCTGCATCTTTCCGGATGCAACGGATGCGAAGGGCAATGTCCGAATGGCGTCACGGTCTCTGAAATAAACCGTTGTCTTGGCTATGCATACGGCTATGGTGATGAGCGGCTTGCCTGGGAAAATTACCGTGAACTACCACGTGAAGCCCGCGTCGACAGGTGTAGTGACTGTGATGAATGTATAGTGAAATGTGTCAATGGCATTAATCTGACAGAAAATGTGAAACGTGCCAGGAAACTCTTTGCGTAATAACAGAGGACAATGTCACCAACCGTGGGATGGGCCTTCTCACCATCGCCCGCATGAAATCCGTCATGAAGTCTCGGGTGAAATCCGCTGACCATCGGCCGCCACATCATCCGGAATACACGAAGAACCAATGAAAGAAAACCTCTCATTCCTTCTGAAACCCGCATCATCCGACTGTAACCTCTTCTGCGATTACTGCTTCTATCGCAAGACCGCGGAGGACTATCCCGAAACGGCAACGCACCGTATGACAGGGGAAACATTTTCCGCGCTGGTAAGAAAGGCCCAGGATCCCGAACGGCAGGCGGTTTCGTACATGTGGCAGGGAGGCGAGCCGATGCTCATGGGGCTTGATTTTTTCCAGCAGGCGATGTATATACAGGAAAAACACCGCACTCCCAACCAGATCATCGCCAATACCATCCAGACGAACGGTATCCTCATCAACGATGAATGGGCGGAATTTTTTGCCGCGCACGGTTTCCTGGTCGGGATCAGCCTGGACGGCCCGCGTGACATTCACAACCTGCACCGGTTCACCCGGCAAAAACGGTTCGTATTCGACCGGGTTGTCACGGCCTGCTCCATCCTAGAGGAACATAACGTCGAATTTAATATCCTGGCGGTTGTCACCGGCGATTCGGCAGCATATCCGCTCGATATCTACCGATTCCTGCGCGGGCAGGGATTTCACTATCTGCAGTTTATCGACTGCATGGAGGTGGCGGATGGAGAAATCGCACCGTTTTCTGTGGAACCCGAAGCCTTCGGGGAATTTCTCTGCACGTTATTCGACGCCTGGTTCGAGGACGGCTACCCGTATGTCAACATCCGCCTGTTCGACAATCTTCTGCAATACCATGTCGGGATGGTGCCGGAATGCTGCATGTACAAGAATGACTGCGGCGCCTACTATGTGATCGAGCACAATGGCGACGTGTTCCCCTGCGATTTCTTTGTCACCCCGGACTGGCTCCTCGGCAACATCAAC
>CAYWBT010000059.1:0-5996 GCA_964456585.1 uncultured bacterium | reverse complement strand
GAGAAATATAGTGCTCTCATGAAGGTGTAATACGCTTCCGACCTGGTTACCGGTACACGTGCCTGAAAAATACTGGTGGTGTCATGGACGTATTTTCTGAAGTAATTCGCATCCTGGAGACTTCTCAACGTTTGTTTTTCGTGACAGGCGCGGGAATATCCGCCGATTCAGGGTTGCCGACATACCGCGGCATCGGCGGCCTGTACAACGACCGAACGACCGACGATGGCATATCGGTCGAGACGGCAATTTCCGGGGAGATGATGACCTTGAATCCCGCCCTTCCCTGGAAGTATCTCCTGCAGATCGAGGAGGCATGCCGCGCAACCACCTACAATCGTGCCCACGAAGTCATCGCCGAAATGGCGGACGAGTTCGATCACGTCTGCGTTTTGACTCAGAATATCGACGGATTCCACCAACAGGCAGGCGCGAAAAACGTGATCGATATCCATGGCGGCCTGTACGATCTGTACTGTGTTGAATGTGACTATACAATTACTGTCGGTGATTACGGCGAACTGGACGCGATTCCCCCGCGCTGCCCGGATTGCGGTGAAATTATCCGGCCCGAAGTGGTGCTCTTCGGCGAACAGCTTCCTGTCGACAGGTGCGAACGGCTGATGAACGAATGGCGGACACCCTTCGACATCGTATTCTCGATCGGCACGACGAACGTGTTTCCCTACATTTCCCAGCCGGTCATGTACGCGAAACACAACGGAATCCCGACGGTCGAAATCAATCCCGGTATAACCCAGGTGTCGGACGTGGTCGATTACCGGTTCTCGGCGGGTGCAGCCGAAACGCTCGACAGGTTGTGGACGGAGTACCGGACGAGGTAACAATCCTGTCGATGAGGTGATTCCTGTCGTTCCCACGGGGGAGCTTCACTCACGGGCGTCGATTGATCACTGCCGGTTCAGGAAACGGGGAATATTCTTGGAAAAGAGAGGATTTATAAGTATTTTTACATGTTATACATTGAAACGTGATACAGCGTATTGAGAAACGGAAACGGAGAGAAATACATGCGAATACTGTCTGGAATACAACCTTCGGGGACCCTGCACATCGGAAACTTTTTCGGCATGATGCTGCCAATGATCCAGTACCAGGAGGACAACGAACTTTTCGCTTTTATCGCCAATCTTCACGCCATGACTTCCCTGTTCGATGGGAAGAGCCTTGCTCAAAGCACCATGGATGCGGCGACGAATTTCCTCGCGCTTGGTCTTGATCCGGAAAAAGCGGTAGTCTGGGTGCAGTCCGATGTGCCGGAGGTGGCAGAGTTGACCTGGTACCTGTCAAACGTAACCCCCATGGGGCTCCTCGAACGGAGCCACTCGTTTAAAGACAAGATCGCCAAGGGAATCGCCCCGAATTCCGGACTGTTCTCGTACCCGGTGCTCATGGCCGCGGACATCCTCCTCTACCAGACCGACCGCGTTCCGGTGGGAAAGGACCAGAAACAGCACCTCGAGATAACCCGCGATATTGCCATAAAATTCAACAACACCTACGGCGAAACCTTTGTCGTTCCCGAAGCCGAAATCGATGACAACGTGGCGATCATTCCCGGAGTGGACGGCCAGAAGATGAGTAAGTCCTATGGCAATACGATCGACATCTTTGCCGAACGGAACGTCCTCAAGAAGCGTATCATGTCCATTGTCACCGATTCAACACCGGTTTCCGAGCCTAAGGATCCTGATAAATGCACGGTGTTTGCGCTGTATCAGCTTTTCGCCCCGGAAGATGCGGTTAAGGATATGGCCGAGCGGTACCGCAGGGGAGGTCTCGGGTATGGCGAAGTGAAAAAGGAGTTGTTGGAAAGCATCTGGAATTATTTTACTCCCTACCGCAAACGCCACAACGAACTCGTAAAAGATCAGGATACCGTCCGTAAAATTCTCTGTGAGGGAGCCGAAAAGGCCCGCTACCACGCGAGTAAAACGCTGAGAAAGGTGAGAAAACGGGTGGGATCGGCGTACTACAAGGATATGAAGTAGTTTCCGCTCCCTTATTCCTCGCTCCGTGCCGGCTTTTCCGCCATGCGTGCGCATGTATAGAGCCTGCAGGTGTCCGGGCGGTGATCATAATCCAGGCACCTGAGCCCGTCATCGGAAACATTCCTGCAGCGCATGGGCCACTGGATGTAAAAGACGCCATTCTCCTCAAACATACGCGCACCCTCATGGAGCAGCCACCACTCTCTGAAACGACTGTCCCGGTAGTCTTCTTCCGAGATACGCCATTGGACGGTCGTGCAGCACGCCACCCGCTCCGGGCACTCGATTTCACTGCAGGGTGTACGTTCGAACATGCTTTTCATTGTCATTATACTTTCGAAAAGTACCTAATCCAGATTTTCCCGATGAATACCTGCGGGTTCAGGACACACGAACCGTAAAAACCAGGATCATAACGACTGACGCAACCGTGCCGGAATTTATACCATTCCCCGCTAATCCCGTCTGCCCGCTGACCGTCTGCGTGAAGGATATTGATAAACGGCAGCCGTCTAGTCGTTTAACAGTTCTCTGAGAAGGCCGGGGTGGTCGGTCGTAATGCCATCCACACCAAGTTCCCGCGCCCGGAGCGCCTCGTGCAGGTCGTTAATCGTCCAGGTGTACAGCTTCAATCCCGCCGATTTCACCGTCGTGACAACGTCGCCGGTCAGTCCCCGATACCGGATATCGAGCCCGTCAAAACCGCTCGTCAGTACCGCCTCGACCGTATCCTCGTGATCGAATGATGTGAGCGTCTTATGCTCGGTATATGTGCAGAGCCAATGAACCGGGATGTTGGGCATAACCTCTTTCATCCTCGCCACAACCTTGTAGCTGAAGCTGATGACGGCAATCCGGGATTTTTTTCCGCTCGCTTCGATGATTTTTTCAAGAACAGGTATTATTTCTCTATCGCTCTTGATTTCCACAAGGAGGCATTTCCCTTCGGGTATGACGGCGAGTACTTCCTCCAGGAACGGAATTTTTTCACCGGTATAGGCGGAAGATTTCCAGGCGCCAACATCGAGTTTGCGGAGGTTGGAGGATACTGCCTCTCGAATGATGAGGTGAAATCCCGCCGTTCGTCCGGTCGAATCGTCGTGCATCACCATGATTTTCCTGTCGCGGGTGAGGTGAACATCGACCTCGACAACATCTGCACCGAGTTTCCAGGCGAGATTCACCGCAGCGAGCGTGTTTTCCGGTGCACGATATGAAGCGCCCCGGTGCGCAATGATGTTTAACCTGTTTTTCTCCGTCGGCCGAATCTGTTCTTTTAACGCTCTTTCTGTCACAACATTTCACCCCTGCTCTCGATCATCGGGTAACCAGCAATTCCCAGACGGCGGAGAAGCCGAACCATACCGCGGCAATACAGAGCGCCCATTTCCACAAACCCGGCCACGATGCAAGACCGACCCATGGCCCCCGGGCATCCGGTAGTGTGTGGATGGTCAGGTTTTTCAGCCGCTCACGGGGTAGTGGTGCTTCGAACCGTGTCACGATGAGCGCGGAGACGACCGTGATCACGAATGAAAAGAAGCCGATGTCGGTAAAATTCACCGTGGTAAAAACATCGAGCGCCACGGCAAACACGATACCGCTCACCATGGCAAAAAATGCAGACCAGGGCGATACCCGCGTGGTAAAAATCCCGATGCAGAAGAGCGCGACCACGATACCGAGCACGTCCCCGTAAAAGCTCTGGATGAATGCCATCGCCGAAGGGCTTTTCACCACGAGGGGGAAGAGGGCGAGGGTCAAGAGAATGGTGCATCCCTCGGCAATGCGAGTGACCGTCTTGCGTTCCCCGGGAGTGGACGACGGGCGAAAAATCCGCAGGTAGATGTCCTCGGTAAAGAGTGTGCTCGATGCAGTCAGCATACCGTCGACAGTGGAGAGAAGCGCCGCCATGAGACCGGCGACAAGCAGGCCGCGCATTCCCACAGGGAACATGATCAGGATTACCTTCATGATGGATTCGTCCGGGAGGATGCCGGGCATGAGAATGCGCATGGTTGCGCCGACGAGGAACGAGCACAGCGGGTAGAAAACAGCCAGGACGGCAAGCATCAGGAGCGCTTTCTGCGCATCAAGCTCGCTTTTTGCCGCAAGGAGGCGCTGTGCCATCCCGAAGTTGCAGGACATCCAGCCCACGCCGGCAATAGTTGCCCATACCACGACTGCCTGCAGGGGAAAATAGTTTTCGGTAAAAATTGACCAGTCGGAGGGCGGGATGATACTGTTGAGGTTGACACCGGCGTTCCCGGCAAGCGTGTTTGCAGCGAAAGCGGAAAACCCGCCGATTCGATAGAACGCCATGGCGGTGACGAGAATCAGCGTAACAATAACGAACAGTCCCTGGTAAAAATCGATGGAGAGCACGGTTTTCATGCCGCCCAGGATGACATAGAAACCGACGACCGCCGAGATGAGAAGAATACTCCCGATCATCGACCAGCCGAGAAAGTTCTTGAGCAGGAGGGCGCCGAGGTACATCGCTCCGGACAGGGTCACCACCAGAATCGAGATCATGATCAATGAAAAGAAGGCGCGGCACTGGACGTTAAATCGTTTCTCGAGGTACTCCGGTGTGGTGACAATCTGTGAACGCCAGTAGATGGGAACGAGGAACATGGCGGCGAACCACGCGGTAAACCACATGTGTACTCCGGGCCACTGGATGAGATAGAATCCCCAGAGAAAACCGAGACCGGCGGTTCCCATGACTGCGGGATCAGCACCCATGGCGAAGAGGGCGATCGCAATCTGGTACCAGGACCGGCTCCGGCCCCCGGTTATGAACTCAACATCGCTCGTTTTACGATAGTGACGGCTGACGAAGAAACCGGCGACGAAAACAATGAAAAAATAGAGTGCGACAATTGTGGAATCTACCATGTGAACTTCCTGTACATCACGGACATGCTACGGTTCAGGCAATGGGTTTATAGTATAGCATTACCGGCTCGGCAAGCGCAAGATGATTATATGGGAGAAGGTAGTCATTCCGCTGCCCGGGACAGCGCCGATGGAGGAATTTCCTGCTTCTCTATACCCGGCCCCGCGAACAGGACATCGAGCAGCGTGCACCCTTCCTCGGTGAAATAGGTAAGCGTGACCGGGTGCGCACCCGCACCGAGCGCGACGAATCCCGCCCGTTCACGAATCGTACCGTTTCCGGTGTTCTGAACAACCCGGGTGGCTGCAACCGTAAGCTCGGAATACCCGTCCGATATGGTGGTAAACGTATAGACGCCATTCCGCGGCACAGTGAGGTATCCGGTAAGGGTATACCCATAGCTGCTGCTGTCGGCGGCTGAGGGAATTTCAAAGTGTGCAACGGAACCCGACTCTGACGGATTCAGCGAATCGAACTGCGGAAGCGATGTCCATGTCCCCTCATAGAAACGGTACTTCAGGCCGGGTTCCTTCGGGGCGGATCTGAGAGGTTCGATGAGCTTCAACGGGTGTGAAGACACCCTGTCCTCGATCTCATCTCGGAACTCTTCAACCGTGTAACCATACTCCTTGAGCCTGCTAACCCCGGCGTTTCTGGCGGTATGGCAGAAGCGGTCAAGCCGCACGGTAAAGCTGGGATCGACAATGAGACTAAGCCCGTCCTGATCAACCATGAATGCGCTGCCGTTGAGGACGTCCCGCCAGATGGCCGCATAATCGGTGCTGAGACGAGCGATCCTGATCCGCTCGAGAACCGCCGGTTCTTCTTGGACGACCGCTTCCGCCTTCTCCCAGAGAGAATCGGCACGGGCAAGAATATCATCGCTCAGGTACCGGGCGTCGGGCCCTTCCCAGATACCGAGGTGAATATTTTCTTTCTCGACCCTGTCGTGCAGGAGGTCGAGATACTCCCTGATCGGCTCTGCCGCACCGCCGTACACGCCTTCGAGGAACTCGGTGATGGCGGTTTCCCCGCGATACGAAGGATTCCAGAGCAGCTTGGCGTTCAGGTAGGCGCTCAGG
>CAYWBT010000058.1:0-14806 GCA_964456585.1 uncultured bacterium | reverse complement strand
CGACACACGCACATTTTTGACTATGAGACGGAAAGCATTCCGGTCGTGTTAATCATAAGGCCGCCCAGAATGGAACAACCATTCAGCGTAAAAAGAGAGCGTTTCCCATATCGGTATCGCTTCCGAAGAAGACTACTACCGGGTATACCGTCAAAAAAATTTGTTACCCAACCGCCATCACCTTTAAAAATACCGAGAGAAAAGCTGACAATTGTTGCACAAGAGGATTTTGCAGCCAGAAGACTGTATGAAAGCTGGCACGATTCGCTTGTCATCATGGAAAAACGTTATCGTATACCCCGCTACAGTGTCCCCCTGAAAAACATGGTTCTTGTTGATACAGGTACCAATAAATCCCAGGTGATAGTGTCGCCGGATGACAAAATGGCGATTCAGGGTTACACGCACATTGCAATCGGATGTGGGAAGTATCTTGCTCCCCCGGATACATTGATTTATGCGTTAAAAAACCTATCTGAAGCAATAAATTACTACACGAATATCCGCGCGATATGGGACTGGCGGATTTATCTCCATGATAATCCGAACGATGAATATCCACCCTTATCGGAACTATTCAAGTACCCGCTCTTGTACCTCAGTTGCGATAAACCTTTCAGCCTGACTGAAGAAGAAATTCGAAACCTCGCGGCGTATGTAAGAGGTGGAGGTTTCATCATCCTTGACAATCCCTTGCCCGGACATGGCAACGGACGCGTCGGCAGTTCTATGAAAGATGCAATGAGCAAAGCACTTGGGATACTTGACATGACTACCTATATAGATAATACACCGATTGGCCCGATTGTAAAGTATCGAGTCGCGGATTATATCACCGATAAAAGCTTTCAACCGCTGCCTGGCAATCACGAAATCTTTCACTGCTTCTTTGATTTTGAAAACGGCTTTCCGGGAGAATACCATGCAGATTCAGTCACAAAGAGTGCTCTTGAGGGCATATTTCTTGGGGGACGGCTCGCAGCTTTGTATGTCGTCGGCAACAGCCTGTACCGGATTTCCCCGCGCGATGAAGAACAGCGTAAGATGTGGATAAATATAATCATATACGCCCTTAAGCAGGGGAGGGGAGGGTATGATGAACAGACCGGGCGTATGCTGAGTTATACTACCGGTGCAGTTAAAACATGGTAACATCTCAATTCCCCGCGGCAGGATTTTTCCAATTTCTTCCCCCGATATTTCCCATAAATATGATTCCACAAAGTACTCCAGGCAGGCACACCCGCTAAAAGCGACAAGTATCGCAGATATCACTTGACAATAATGAGGTTGTTGCATATACTGTAAGTGCGAGGTAGATCGCAGATATTGTCTGGTCGTTTTCGCCATTTGATCGAATAGCGGAAGGGCATGACTGAAATTGTCCGATCAAACAACCTGTGTTTTCACGCAGGACGGTATTCGGAATAGAGTGAGATGAAGCCGGAAAGGAGGGTGATTACCATGACAGAACAGCCTGAACGTAACCGGTTCAAGGGGTCGTGCTACACTATCGATATGGAAGTACTTGAACATGAATCCCAGAAGCTGCTGTTTCTCGGGATGGTTTTTGCCGTTGCATTTCATGCCATGCTGGGATCCTATTTTATGTTCAGAAAGAGCGAGGTATTGATTGTTAAGCCGCCGACCATGGAACTCGTGATTCGCCGTCCCCGGATGTCCAAGCCGTTTGAATTCAAGAAAGAGCGTCTCAAGCACCGTGATTATGTGCGAAGAGAGATTCAGCACCGCAAGCCAATCCGCGAAATCAAGACAAAACAGATTCAGGCGATTCTTGGTAAGGTCACGAGCTTCGATAGCAGGGAAACAAAACTCGAGGTGATGTCCGGGAGTGACTTTTTCGCCCCTTCTCAAATGGACATCCCCATGGTTACCATACGGGAGCCGGAAAACCAGATAAACATGAAGGAGGAACTGATATCGCTGGATGATCTCGATACCGGTCAGTACAAGGCAATGATAATCCAGGATCCGGGCGACAAGAAGAGCATAAAGGGATTCATTTATATCTCCACCTTGTGGGGTGCCCAGTTCGAGCCAGCCCACAAGCGGGCGATCCTGCATCTCTCCGATGCGGTCAACCGGTTTACTGGTATCAGGTCGAAGGTCGACAAGCATCTCTTCATCGATTCGCGGAAACTCTTCGAGTGCCCCTTCGTGTTTCTCTGCGTCGATGAAGGATTCGAGCTGACAGGTATCGAGGCGAAAAACTTTGGGGAGTATCTCCGCAGGGGAGGGTTTGCCGTGCTCGACAACGGGACACCGACTGAAGAGTACGGTGCGGCGGAAGCTTCCCTGAAGAACATGCTTACTATTGCGCTCGGTAATGATGCGAAGTTTTTGCCCATACCATCTTCGCATCCGCTGTACCATTGTTATGAAGATTTTGACAGTCCGCCGAATGGCTCCGAAATTGACTACTCGATGGTTGTCGCCGAGGGACTCACGACTTACAAAAACCGGGGCACCATGTCGAAACAGGTGTTGTACCTGGAAGGTATATGGATCGATGATCGGCTCGTTGCGGTCTATTCAGACAAGGGATATGCGGCAAAATGGGCGGAGAACAGCAACAATGAGCCCCAGCTCAAGATGGGGGTGAATATGGTGGTGTTCGCCCTCACGCAGGATGGCAGCATCGCCCAGCAGCGGATGGACTTCTTCACCGCGGGGCGGTAAAACACATCGGGATGCCCTGGCGGATATATCTTTAAAACTTGTGCCCGATAAAAATATGACTTTTAAAGCGATCGTTACCCTCTACACGCCATAGAGAAGACACAGAGATGAATCGTGAATGATACCCGAGTTCTTTGGAAGCGATTCATCGTACTGTGAGAGAATCGGATTCCTTAGAGTTTCCGCGCAAAATACGCCACCTTCTCCAGGGACATGGTCATGTCTATATCCTCCACGTAGACATCGGGGGAAACGTGGAGCGGGTGGGGAGCGAAGTTCAGGATACCCTTCACCCCGACGTTGACCAGCATATCGGTGACTTTCTGCGCTTCCGTCGCCGGAACGGTAATGATACCGATATTGATGCCGGTCTTTGATACAATATAGTCAAGGTCCTCAATGGCGTAGCACCGGCAGCCGTGTACCACCCGGTCGTATCGTGCCGGGTCGGTGTCGAATGCCGCGACGATGGACAATTTCGGACGTCGACCTGAGAAGTAGGAGAGAATGGCCCGCCCGAGGTTGCCGACACCCACCAATGCTGCAAATTGAAGCTCTTTCGGATCGATGAAAATCTCGATGCTCTTCACCAGTTCTGCGACATCATAGCCCCGGTTTGGATTGCCGGAATAGCCGATATGCATGATGTCACGCCTTACCTGGGCAGCGGTGACTCCCACCAGGGAGGCGAGCTCATGGGAAAAGAGATACTGCGAACCGTCGCGGAGACTGATGAGGAGTCGGCGGTACAGGCTGAGCCTGCCAATTACCTTATCTGAAACCATGGCATACCTTTCATCGTATTCATGGAGTCATGTCGTCGCTAATAAATCGTTATTTTAGTAACGAATATAGACGTATCGCTCCTCTTTATCAAGAAAAATATTACCAGCCGTACCACCGCAGGATTCATGTTATACGATACCGGTGATGATCCTCGGTACTCTTACAATCAAGCCGCCATGACCTATCATATGCGATTATTACACCTGTATCTCAAATAGTACTTTGCAATTGATACGACACAATCTATATATATAAACTTAAACTCAATGATTCATCAATGGTATCATGGAGTAACGCGATACCGGAAAAGACTTTTGAAATTGTCTATCGCTAGAGTCTCACATTTTCGGGCGGTTAATTACCTAACAGAAGGAGTTCGAGATATATGAAACGACGCGATTTCCTGGCAAGAGGTGCGGTTGGTGCATGCGGTCTTGGTGCTGCTGGCTGTTCGCGACTTGGTACCGGATCGGTTAACTTTAAGATGCGAATGGCCGAAAAAGACTATTCCACCATGATTCCCAAACCGGTGGGAACCATGCCGATGGGGGAAATTGGTGCCACCGGGATCAAGGTATCGAAATTCGGATTTGGCGCCCATATTCGCAACGATATGATCCATGATGAGAAAGAGCGGGAATGGATGGTGCGGGAAGCGTTCGATCTCGGGGTCAACTTCTTCGATATCTACGACATGTATTCCACGAATAACAATCTCAATCAGTATGAACCCATGGGTCGATATCTCGCCCCGTTTATCGATGATGTCGTGATCTCGCTCATCATGTGGCCGTACGACGGCAGGAACCTGGAAAAGGAACTGGAGCGGATGCTTCGTATGTACGGCCGTGATTACATCGACCTCGTGAGAATCCAGGCCTGGAACAGCGCAGATAATGAAGCATCGTTACGGCGCCAGAATGGTCATCGCTGGGACTGGTGGGAAACACTCTTCCGGTTCAAAGAAAAAGGGTATATCCGTGCGGTTGGTGTGCCGATACATTTCCGGTCAGATCTCGAAGAGCCACTCGCCAGCCTTCCCCTTGATTTCGTGATGCTCCCCTTCAACTTCTACCACAACTGGACGTGGATGTCCTGGAAGCCCGATACGTTCGATTCGATTATACCGAAACTTCGCGAGAAGGGAATCGGCATCGTCTCAATCAAGCCTTTTGCCGGGGACTGGCTCGTCGATCCGCTCAAGGATATTGCAACAGAGTTCGACGAGAGCGGTGAAGTGCATTTCACAAAAGCTTGTTTGCGCTATGTGATAAACGCCGATCTCAAGGTGGATACCACCCTGGGCGGTATGTACAATCCGTACCACGTGTACGAGAATGTGGACGCTTATTTCAATCCGTCGATGTCCGACGAGGAGCGCGACGTTCTGAAGAAGGTTCGCAAGAGGGCGAAACCGCTCACCAAGAGCCTGTTGCCCGATCACTATCGTTTCCTCGAGGACTGGGTCCCCGATGCCTGGGACGATCGTGATCTCAACGGCATTGTTTAAAAAAATCAGCATACAGGTAAATGTGGAGAAAACGCGGCTACAGATTTCGGTCAGGGCGCTGGTCGAGTATATCCTCCGTTCCGGCGATCTTGAACTCACTGTTTTCAGTATGTCAAATCCTGTCGAGGCGATACGTGCCCACCAAAAAATTCAGCGTTCACGGCCGGCGGAATATACCGGCGAGGTGACCGTTCGCCACCAGGTGGAAACCGGGGATTTCATCATCGACATCAACGGCAGAATCGATGGTGTCTTTGAGTATCCCGATCGTGTTGTCATCGATGAGATCAAAACCACACGAAGAAATCTTACCACCTTCGAAGAGACCGAAAATTCTCTCCACTGGGGCCAGGTTAAATGTTATGCCTACATTTATGCGTACGATCATGCGCTCGACATCATCGATGCCCAGCTAACGTACTACCGGCTCGATACGGGGGAAACACGGGAGCAGCGGCGTTCGTTTTCGAAGGCTGACCTGGGGGAATTCTTCGGGGGACTCCTCGCGGCATATCTTGAACGGATGGCGTTACTCACCGAGTGGGGAAACGTACGTGATGCCTCGATACGTGAACTGTCATTCCCGTTTGAACGATACCGGACGGGGCAGCGCAGCATGGCAGCTGAAATCTACCGGACCATCGCGGACTCCGGCCAACTCATTGTTCAGGCGCCGACCGGCATCGGAAAAACCATGGCGGCACTCTTTCCGGCGGTCAAGGCGCTCGCCGAGGGCCACACGGAGAAATTATTTTACCTGACCGCGCGAACGACCGGAAGAACGGTCGCCGAACAGGCACTTGATATTTTACGTGAGAACGGTCTCAGGTTGAAGCACCTGAGCCTCACCGCGAAGGAAAAGATATGCTTTAATCCCGACCGCGCCTGTTCCGGTGACGAGTGTGAGTTTGCCCGCGGCCACTTTGACCGGATCGACCGGGCTCTCACCGATGCTTTCACCCACGACAGCCTGACCCGGGAAACAATCGAAAAAATCGCCCGTGAGCACCGCGTGTGCCCCTTTGAATGCTCCCTCGATCTCTCCCTCTGGGTTGACTGCATCATCTGCGATTACAACTACGCCTTCGATCCCCGGGTCTATCTGAGGAGATTTTTCGAGAATGAGGGCGCAAATTATACTTTTCTCATCGACGAGGCGCACAATCTGGTCGACCGGGCGCGCGACATGTTCTCAGCCGATATCAGAAAGCAGCCTTTCCTCGACCTGCGGCAGCAGGTGAAAGACCGCCTGCCGGGCATGTACCGGATGCTCGGCACAATCAACTCATGGCTGCTGAGATACCGTCGACAGTGCGAAGTGTCCCGTAATCCTTGGTCGGAAAAAGACGCGCCGGTTGGCCTGTATCCACTTCTACGTTCGTTTATTTCCGCCGCCGAGCGCAGGCTGATGCGGAATGAAAAAACGCCGTTTCGCGAGTCGCTACTCGATGTCTATTTCAACGCCGTAACCTTCATGAAGATCACTGAGCGGTTCGATGATAGCTATGCTGTCTGCTATGAGAAAATGGATCGGGATCTCCGGGTGAAACTGTTCTGCATGGATCCCTCCCGGCATGTGGAAGAAGCCCTCGAGCGCGGCAAGGCGGCGATTTTCTTCTCTGCGACCATGACTCCCACCAGCTACTTCCGTACGATCTTCGGCTGTAGACCATCGGCCCGCAGCCTGCTTTTATCATCGCCGTTCCCCCCGGAAAACCTCTGTGTTATGTGTGCTGACAGGATTTCGACACTTTTCCGTCGCCGTGACAGTACGAAAGCAGAGATCGCCGCCATACTCGCTTCGTTCATCCGGATTCGAAAGGGAAACTACCTTGTCTATTTCCCCTCGTACGACTACATGATGTCCGTATATGAGCTGTTTGACGCGGAACATCCCGGGATTGAGACGATTGTCCAGACACGGGGTATGACCGAGGAACAGCGGGATCTCTTTCTTGAACACTTTAGCCGTGACAACGAGGAAACGCTGACAGGATTCGCCGTTATGGGTGGCATATTCGCCGAGAGCATCGATCTTGTCGGTGAACGGCTTACCGGTGCAGTCATCGTTGGTGTCGGCCTGCCCGGTCTCTGCCTCGAACGTGATCTCGTACGGGATTACTACGCCGAACACGAGGGGGGAGCCGGTTTCGAGTTCGCCTACCTCTACCCGGGATTCACCAAGGTGCTCCAGGCAGCCGGTCGGGTGATTCGTTCCGAGCATGAGCGGGGAGTCGTGCTCCTCATCGATGAGCGGTTCGGGACATCGCGATATACAAGGCTGTTTCCACGGGAATGGAAACCGGTCAGCGTGCGCAATGAACAGCACCTGGAAGAAGCGTTGCGGGCTTTCTGGCGAAAGTCATGAGGGATTCTAAACCCAGGTTTCACCTTTGAAGTAGCGGATATCACGGAGAACGACGGGCAGTGAACGCTCTGCTGTCACAATGGGCGCGTGATAAGGTAAGCCGTGGTTGCTACCTGGCAGATTTGGTAACGTCAATTTTATCGAGTGCGGACCGGGCCGACAGCCTGACATCAGGATCGGAGTCTTTCAACGCCTCTATGAGCACCGGCACTGCCGCTTCAGCCGCCGGTCCGATTTCACCCAAGGCGTTTGCTGCGGCCATTCTGCTGCGGGGATTCTCATCCTGCAAGGTTTCAATCAATACAGGGATCGCCTGGCTGGATTGCGGTGCGATGTGAACAAGCGCCAGGGCTGCGACACCGCGGATTTCCGGATGTTCGTCGTCTAATGCCCTGACGAGTGCGGATGCCGCCGCTTCGGAATCGCTGCCGATCATTCCCAGTGCGTACAGGGCCGAGATCCTGACATCCTGCATTTTGTCACTCGTTGTGGTGATCAGGTTTGGAATCGCGCTCCGCGCTTCAGTGCCGATGTCGCCGAGTGCTTTTGCTGCCGACCTGCGGACGAGGGGAGAGGGATCCTTGAGCGCCACAGTGATGAGGGGAACGGAACGCGTTCTGTTCCTGTCGAGGAGCGCGAGGCTGTGTATGGCGCTGCCTCGAACTTTCGCGTCAACATCTTTGAGCGCCTCGATAATGAGGGGGAGAGCACGTTCTGCAGGGGAACCGACCTCGCCGAGGGCAAAGGCGGCCATGGAACGAATCTCCGGGTTCTCATCATCGAGATCATCAATGAAAGGCGGGAGTATTTCTTCGGTGACATACCCTATTTTCAAAAGGGCATAGGCTGCCGACCTGCGAAAGAGTATTTCATCACTCGTGAGTTCATCGAGAAGCACCGGAACCGCCTTCGCAGCTCTTTGACCGAGGTTTCCCAGCGTATTGAGTGCGGTTGCATGAACCCGGGTGTTATCATCCCCGGCAGCATCGATAATCGGGGTGACGATGCGCGGATCGTCGGGTGCGATGCTTTCGAGCGCGAGAATTGCATAACGGCGGATGTGTGGATTGGCATCATCGAGCGCACCAATGATTGTAGGGACGGCTTGAGAAGCATCCGGCCCGATATTTCCCAGGATGTTGACCGCGGAAAACCGGACATCTTCTTTCTCATGTCCGATCGCCTCTATCAGCGCGGAAACCGCCGGTTTTCCAATACGTTTCAGTTCTCGTGACGCCAGCCGCTGCTGTGCTATATCATCCTTGGCAAGCTGGCGTATGAGGTCCTTGATTTCGCGGGCCTGCTCATCGTTTCGGGTTGACTTCACGGTTTCTTTCGGTGTCGAGTCACCCTGCTGCGAATCGGAACAGCCGATCATCCAGGGTAGAATGGCAAGGGCAAACAGAAGCAGGGAAAATAATCTATGTGACATGGGGGGTACTCCCGACAGTTGTAAGTTTTTCGAGGATAGGATTACCAGTAAAATACAACAAGTTGTACGAAAGAAAAAACACTTTTCGATTTCCAATTGGCTGGGACGTACCCGGAAAGCCGCACGGGAAGTTTTTTTGTTTTTTATCTCCTATGTCAGATAGTATCCTTACACTACCTCACGCTGCTGTCATAACATATTATTATTTAAGTGAATAGCAATCATTAATAGCACACGTGCATTGTCAAGTGTACGGGGAAAGCATGGAGATTGGTTTTAATTTTTGTAAGATATTGTTTTTGTGATAAAATGCTTGTGTGTATAATGTGAATATTGTACTATTAAAAAAAGCGGGGTTCATATTTTTGTTCACATGAATGACACAGCAGGAGTATTTAAAAAAAGTAAGCCAACAAATCAGAAAGAGCGTACAAAAGGAGGAATCGTCATGAAAAACCTCATCGGTAACATCGTTATCCTAACAATGCTTGTATGCCTGATGGTACTGATGCTTCCTGTTATAACTGAAGCCCAGGACATCAGACTCATCGTCAGAGGCGATGATATGGGAATGACTGAGGGATCGCTCGAAGCGTTCGAACAGGCGTTCAACAACGGCGTTTTAACCTGCGGTGCCATCCAGGCACCGGCTCCCTGGTTTGAAGGGGCTGCTGAACTCTGCCGGAAAAATCCCGGATGGTGTGTGGGCGTCCACCTCTGTCTCATCGGTGAATGGATAGGTTATCGCTGGCGTCCCGTACTGCCGTGGAGCGAAGTATCATCGCTCGTGAACGAGGACGGTTACCTGTACCGGTATCCAGAAGAGCTTTTCGAACAGAAACCGAAACTTGAAGAGATCGAGGCTGAATTCAGGGCGCAGATCGAATTGGTATTAAAACACGGGGTGAATGTCCAGTATCTCGACACTCATTACCTGGGATATACGAGCTATCCGGGAATCGAGGATGTCTTTAAAAAACTCGGACGCGAGTACGATCTTCCCATCTCAAGTATGATGGGAGAATCACGCCCCGGCAGCGTCTACGGTGCTCCCGTTGACGAAAAGAAAGCCCTGGCGGTTGAAATGCTCGAGAATCTGGAGCCGGGATTATGGCTGTGGGTCAACCATATCGGAATAGACTCTCCCGAGCAGAATGCGCTTATTCATAAAAAACCTGAGCATATCTTTGTTAACGGCGGCGTCGGCAAACACCGTGCGGCCGAACTGGAACTCCTTACCAGCATTGAAGTAAAGTCCATCATCTTGAAAAAGGGAATCAAGCTGACGAATTACCGTGAGCTCTGGGAGGAGCGCAAGAAAAAATAAGCTTTCGGGAAAACAATACGCTCCTGGTGTGATCGAGGTGCCCGGTGAGAGCACGGATGATTCAAAGAACTGAATGAAGAATCCATAACCCGATAGTATCGTGGATCCTCAGCTGATCCGTTCTATTTTTCTTTCAGTTTGATGAGAGAATGTTTATTGTATCCGGTATATTCATTCCCGCCATTTCTTGTCTATTCGCTCACCACGTCTTGTACGTCGCACATTATTTCTTTAAAATTCGAGAAAAATAATTCCATTTTGGTGAACGGGATGTTTATATTATAGATTCATGTTGAATTCTTCTTCCTTCGGAGAACCTCAATCTTGAGAAGGTTTTGATCCGGCATACGTGAGGAAAGAAACAGGTTTCTCTCCGTACGGGATTGTATCGGCTTTTTTGTTTACCCTCAGAAAAAACAGGAGACACATGATGGCAGAGAGTGGCGTTAAAAAAACAAAATTCGCCCTGTTCGTTGGTACGAGAACGTTTTTCCCGATGAAGTACATCGAGCAGGCGAGGACGGAAATACCGAAGGTTCTCGATGAGCTCGGCAATGAATACATCGAGTTCCCCATGGGTGAAACGAAAACCGGGGGTATCGAAACGACATCCGACGGCGAAAAGTATGCCCGCTGGCTCGATGACCATCGCGGCGAATTCGGAGGGGTTATTCTCTCACAGCCAAATTTCGCCGATGAGCGCGGTGTCATTGCAGCGTTGAAAAAGGCGAATGTCCCAATCTATATCCAAACATACCCGGATAAGTTGGACAAAATGGGGCCCGCTGACCGGCGTGACGGTTTTTGCGGCCGTATATCGATCACCGACAACCTGTGGAAGTACAACATACCCTTCACCGTTCTTCCACCGCATGTTCTCGATGTCACCGATCCGCGGTTCAGGGAGCAGGTACAGTTTTTCGACAGCGTCTGCAGGGTTGCTAAGGGACTTGACGGGATGCGGGTAGGCGCAATCGGCGCCCGGACAACGGCGTTCAAGACGGTCAGAATCGATGAGGATGCCCTCGAGGCAAACGGCATCTCCATGGAGACGTACGATCTCCTCCAGGTCTACATGGGGATGGAGGCGATGAAGGACGATGATCCGGCGCTCAAGGCGAAAATCAAGGATCTGGCGAACTACGCGAACTGGTGTGATGCATCGACAAAAGCAATTCCCACCATTGCGAAACTCGGCGTGGTAATCGACCGGATCATCGAAGAGGATGGGCTGGATACCGTTGCCCTCAGGTGCTGGGATGAACTGCAGCAGTTTCTCAACGTTTCGCCCTGTGTGCTCCTGTGCCAGTACAACGAGCGGGGAATACCAACCGCCTGCGAAGTCGACGTGGGTAACGCCATCACCATGTATGCGCTGATGCTGGCGTCGGGAAATCCGGTGGTATGTCTTGACTGGAACAATAATTATGGTGATGACGAGGAGAAATGCATCCTCTTCCACTGCGGGTCGGTTCCCCAGTCCATGATGATCGAGAAGGGCTGGATCGATGATCACCAGATCATCAAGAATGCGATCGGGCCGGGCAAGGGTTACGGGTGCAATCAGGGACGTATCAAACCGACTCCCATGACGTTCGGCAGCATGAGAACAGCCGATGGAATACCGGAGTTCTATATCGGTGAAGGGGAGTTTACCGCCGATCCGATTGCCAACGGGTTTTTCGGCGCCGCCGGCGTCGCACACATCCCCGAATTACAGGATGTCCTCTTGTATGTCTGCGAAAACGGCCACCGTCACCACACGAGCGTTACACCGGGATATGTTGCCGATGCTGTTGCCGAGGCGATCACCAAGTATCGCGGTATGCCGGTTGACCGCCTGTAAAAGAAGCGGAACCCGTTCTACCCGTATCAAAAAGGGAGGGATTATTCCCTCCCTTTTTTCGTTCAGAAAGAAGCCGGCAGAAAGCGGCACCGGGGAGCAGCTATGCGGTAGAGGAAGAGCGACACCGCTCGATGATCCGTATTACCTTTTCCTGTTGCGGGCAAGCCGGAATCCGTAACCGCTTCCCGTGTAATCCGGAGAGATTCCGCCACGAATGGCCGCCCGGCTGTGACGAGCGCTGCTGTAAAACCTGCCGCCGCGCGCGATACGTGCGAAGCTATAGCCTGGGCCATGTGGATTATTCTCTGGTGTTATATCATAGTAGTTTTCCATCCACCAGTCGTTGCACCATTCCCAGATGTTCCCGTGCATGTCGTATAAGCCCCACGGATTCGGCGATTTTGTCCCGACCAGGTGAGTTTTTGCACCCGAGACGGCCTGGTACCAGCCGGCGCGGGCGAGATCGCGGTAGGTGTCTCCCGACCAGTACATCGTCGTTGTCCCCGCCCGGCAGGCGTATTCCCACTCCGCTTCGGTCGGCAGGCGAAAGCCGTTATTGTTGAAGTCGCACTCCCAGGTTTCTTCGTCGTAGCAACGGTCAATACCGGCCCGGTCGCTGAGGAGGTTACAGAACCTGACTGCGTCGTACCAGCTTACCGACTCGACCGGAAGGGCGTCGTCATACCTGAAGTGAGAGGGATTTTCACCGGTAACCGACTGGTACTGCGCCTGGGTCACCTGGGTTTCGCTCAGGTAGAATGCATCGAGGGTAACCGTGTGAACCGGTTTTTCCGTCCATTCCGCCCACGCTGACCTGCCGCCCATCTCGAAACTCCCGGCTGGTATTCCAATCATCGTGATTCCCTCGATAATCTCACTGACCGTTTCCTGTGCGGGCACCTGTTCCGATGTAGCAGCGAAGAGGAACATCGCAAGGAAACACGCCATCCCAACGGCACACCATGAAGCTCGTTCTCGTGAAATCAGATCAAACATTCCCGTCGCAGTTTTTCCATCGTGCATGTCATTCCTCCCGCTCAGTTGGCAGCGTTTCGGGCAACCCGAAAGCCGATATCGAGATAGTGGAGCCCCGGCGTATAGAAATCACGCGTCGAAGAGCGGCAGAATTCCGGATTATTGATCCACGAGCCGCCGCGGATGACACGCGTTGGTGTGTTATGAGGACCTTCAGCGTCGCTGCGGGGTACTGGTGCGTTGTACGTTTCACGGTAGCGGTCGTTACACCATTCCCACAGGCTGCCGTGCATGTCGTAGAGCCCCCAGGCATTGGGTTTGCGTGTGGCGACCGGATGGGGAATGTTGTGACTGTTTCCCGCGGTAATGTTGCCATACCAGGCCGCTTCCGACAGGTTTTTTTCTCCCGCTCCCGTGTTATAGGGTGTCGTTGTCCCGGCACGGCAGGCGTATTCCCACTCGGTTTCTGATGGGAGAC
Organism: uncultured bacterium; assembly: GCA_964456585.1. GTDB lineage: Bacteria > Latescibacterota > Latescibacteria > Latescibacterales > Latescibacteraceae > Latescibacter. The sequence goes on along the minus strand of CAYWBT010000058.1, from coordinate 1,384 downwards.
GGAAGCCGTTTTTCGACAGGTCGCAGCGCCAGGTTTTTTCATTATAACAGCGATCGAGTCCCGCGAGGTCACTCAACCTGTTGCAAAATTGCACCGCGTCAAACCAGTTCACCGAGTCGACCGGCAGGTTGTCCTTCCCGACATAGTTGGAGGGATTTGAATCCATCACCGTGCGGTACTGTCCCTGGGTTACCTCGGTTGTGCCGAGGAAGAATGCCTTCACATGTTCTGTGTGAACGGGGCGTTCGTTTACGAAACCGTCGTCGGCACCCATTCTGAAGCTTCCTGCCGGGATGGGAATCAGGGTAATACCTGCCACCGTCTCAATGGCATCCTGTGCGGCGATGGTGCCGGGTGAGAGAAGCCATACCAAGAGCACGACAATAGATAGTACGGTGCCAAGACGTCCAGTATGAAACGACAGTGTGTGGTTATTCAGGATATTCATCGCGCCTCCTTAGCTTCAACACAGTTTCTCGTGTAATATGCCGGAACGCTCCCTTGATGGCAGGGAAACGAATGTTATCCTTCAAGAAAATCAGATACCCGTCCACCGCGGGTGAGCATGTTTTCGAGCGATTTGATCGAGTAGAAGAACCGCCGGGGATAGTGTAACATTCCAGTGCGTGAAATCCGCTCGGGGTGCTTGTAGAGCATGGTAAAGACTTTGTCGTACCAGTAAAGCGCCCAGGGCGAATGGGTATGCTCGATCGACAGAATCAGAAAGACCAGCGTATCATCGAGGCGTGCCCACGTGGGGTGGCCGGTCTCGTTGATAATGGCCTTTCCCTCGGGATTGTCCAGGTCGGAGAGACCGCCGTGCTCGTCATCGTCAACCCAGCATTTTTCGATCGTGAGCCGCCCCATTTCCATGGCGTCGAGGAACATCTTCCGGTTGCCGATCCTCAGGGCTTCATCCATGCATATCCATGCCGCTTGGATGCTGTGCCACGCGCATATGTGACGGTAATCGTCGAATGACTCGCGTTTGGGATCCTTAATTTTACGGCATTCTTCCGGGCGGGTACTCGCGCTGAATCGACGGTAGACATCCTCGGGATCGGGCAGTATGGGATTGAACTGGTCGTCGAGGTATTCGACAAATACGCCGTATTCGGGCAGCCAGTGGCGTTCCATCAGGTTTCGCACACAGGCACGGGCGATCATCTCTATACCGTAGTCATGGCTGGCCCGGGCGAGGGGTGTCAGTCCGCCGAGAAAGTGCTGCCAGGTTTCCAGCTTTTTGAAACCCGGCTCCGTTCCCTTCCCATGTGAAAAGAGGTGCTGCCAGCTCGGCGAAACGTAGGTATCCATGATGAAATGGGCATTTTTAATCGCCTCGTCGAGTAGTTCCTTCCTACCGGTTGCCCGGTAGAGCTCGGTA